>JALYOK010000383.1 GCA_030856925.1 Pseudomonadota bacterium | reverse complement strand
GAAGCGAATATGCGCGAAATTTCAATCAAACGCGAAGATTTCGCTAAGCTGGCTCGCTCGATCGAGTATTTCCCGGGTGTAGAAACCTGGTTCAGCCGCGTGAATGCTTACGTCAAACGGCGCGGCGCCGGCAGGATAAAGGTGCAGCATTACATCATCTCTGCCGGTCAGAAGGAAATATTGGACGGCGTTTCGATCCGTAAGCACTTCAAGCAAATTTACGCTTCCGAATATCACTTCGATCACAATGGCGTCGCCGATTTCCCCAAAGTGTTGATCAACGACACCACCAAGACTCAGTTTTTGTTCCGCGTCAATAAAGGCCGGGAAGTGTTGAACGAATCGATCAACGAACACATGCCGGAAAACCAGCGTCCGATTCCGTTCAGCAATATCATTTACATCGGCGACGGCATGAGCGATGTGCCCTCCATGGCTTTGACTAAAAAGAATGGCGGCCACACTATCGCCGTGCACGATCCGGAAAAGAAAAGTGGCCTTGAGCAATGCATCAGCCTGATGCGCGCCAACCGTGTTGACCTGATCGCGCCGGCAGACTATCGCAAGGGTAGCAAGCTGTCGGTCCAAGTGGAGCTGCTGCTCGACGCCGTCATCGCTAATATCGCCTGCGACGAGGAAATATTCGGCTGCAATATCGAGCATGGTTTACTCGCTTAATCGCCATCTGTTCGCGGCGCTGAAATGCTTGTCCCACGAGGAGTTCCGGTCGGGAACGGACATCGCCGCTCAGCTCGGCGTATCGCGAGCAACGCTATCCAACGCCCTTAAGGACGGCGGCCGACTTGGTATCCAGATTTACAAAGTCCATGGCCGCGGCTACCGACTGGCGGCGCCGCTGGATTGGTTAGACAATGGAGGCGTCATGCGCACACTCGGTGCTGCCGCCAAGTACTTCAATCTCGAGATCGTGGACGTCTCCGTTTCGACCAACACGGCTATGATGGAACGGGCCTCGTCGGGACTCCGCAGCGGCGCCGTGCTCGCGGCAGAGTATCAAAGCGAGGGCCGCGGTCGTCGTGGCCGGCGCTGGTTTGCACCCCTGTGCGGCGGCTTGACGTTTTCCTTGCTTTGGCGCTTCAACCAGGGCGCTGCGCAGTTGTCTTGCCTCAGTTTGGCCGTGGGGGTCGCCGTCGCGCGCGCACTGCATGAATTGGGCGTGCTGGACGCGCAGCTTAAGTGGCCGAACGATATCCTGCACCATTATCATAAGCTCGGTGGAATTTTAATCGAGCTATCGGGCGATGTGCTGGGACCCACGCTTGCTGTGATCGGCGTGGGCGTCAACGTCCGTATCGATGAAGCCACGTTGTCGAGAATCGATCAAGCCACGACGGATTTGGCGAGTGTATTGGACGAATTACCATCGCGCAGCGTGTTGCTGGGTCAGTTGTTGTTGCACCTTAGTCGCATCTTGCCGCGATTCGAAACCGAGGGATTCGAGCCGTTTCGCGCTGAATGGCTGGCTCACCATGCGTACCAGAACCGTTCGGTGCGCATGCTGTTGCCGCGCAACGCCGTGGAGGAGGGCGTTGTGACGGGCATCGCCGATGACGGTAGCCTGTTAATCGACCGGCACGGCGGGACAAAACGCTATACCGTCGGCGAAATCAGTTTAATTGCTACGCCATGATCCTCGCGATCGACGCGGGTAACAGCCGCATTAAATGGGGTTGCTATCGAGATGGCGAGTGGGTGTCAACCGGTGCGGCCAGTCATGACGAATTTTCCTTGCTGGCAAACGCGTGGTCGGTTATGGCAATGCCCGAACGGATCGTGATTTCGAATGTCGCCGGGGATCAAGCACGCCGCGATATATCCGGCTTGCTGGCGCGCTTCCCGACACAACCGCAGTGGGTTACGGCCGAGCGGGAACGATGCGGCGTAAAAAACGGTTATTCCGATCCGACCAAGCTCGGCAGCGACCGCTGGGCCGGTTTGGTCGCCGCACACCGGTTGCAGCGAGGCCCCGTTGTGATAGTAAATGCCGGCACCGCGTTAACGGTGGATGCGCTCACGGCAAATGGCGAGTTCCTGGGTGGCCTGATCGTTCCGGGGATCAAACTCATGATGCGGGCATTGACAACCGGCACCGCCCACGCCCACGCGTTGCAAGGTGAATACGCCCGGTTTCCGGTAAATACTTTGGATGCGATCTACTCCGGTGCGATCAATGCTGCAGTAGGAAGCATCGAGCGCATCGCCGCGGTGCTGAGCGCGCGCGCGGGCTCGACAGCGACCCTTGTTATCAGCGGTGGCGCCGCGAAGCTGCTGGTCCCTCATCTTGGCGTCAGGGTTGTGGAGATTGAACATTTGGTGTTGGAGGGTTTGATTGCCCTGGCGGAAGCGACGAAATGAGGGTGTTGTTTCTGGTGTTGCTGATCGCCAATTTGGCATTGTTCGCGATCGCGCAGTGGAGTTCTTCCGATCCACCCACACCAACTCGAGAAGAATTAAATCCCGACAAGCTTCGTATCCTCGAGCCTAAGGACTAGGCTCCTAGCAAGCAGGTTTGCCAAAATTGGCAAACACGGCGACTAG
>JALYOK010000344.1 GCA_030856925.1 Pseudomonadota bacterium | reverse complement strand
GAGATGCTGCGTTCTGCTGCGCTGCGCTTCTGGATATCGCGGCTGTACGATTGTTATTTTCCGAGGTCAGGGGAGATCATCAAGCCGCACGATCCACGGCATTTTCAGCGGATTTTGCAGGCTCACGCGGCAGGAGTGCCTGCCTGGCCGTTGTAAACGAAGCTCAACTGTCACGAACTTTAAAAAAAGTCATCCTGAGCGAATGCAACGAACTCCTTTACTAACACGCGTAGAACCCAACGGCAGATTCTTCGTCGCGGAGTTTGCCCTTAAGCGCGGCGAACGGCTCCTCAGAACGACACGGCTGGTTATTTAGGAAATTGCGCTACGCCGCCGTCAACTTTGCATACTCTAGCGCCAACCACTTCACGCCGGTATCATGGAAATTTACTTGCACGCGCGCATCGGCGCCGTTGCCTTCGCAGCCTAGGATCACGCCCTGTCCGAATTTCGCGTGAGCGACATTTTGGCCGATGCTGAAGGGAAATTTTTTAACTTGCCATTTCGTCGGTGGCGCGGATTCTGGCGCCGCTCGGCCGGCGGCAGGCTTGCTCTCGAAGCGTCCGCGTCCGTAGGTACCATAACTACCGTAACCGGAAGTAAGTTTCGGCGCGGAGAAAAAGCTTTGCCGCGGCGCCAGTATTTTGCACAGCGCCTCGGGAACCTCATCGACGAAACGCGAGCGGATGCCATAGCGCACGTGGCCGTGCAGCATGCGGCTTTCAGCGTAGCTCGCGTACAGCCGGCGCTTGGCGCGTGTCACGGCGACGTACATCAAGCGTCGTTCTTCCTCCAGACCGTCGGTTTCGCTCACGCTGTTTTCGTGAGGGAATAAGCCTTCTTCAAGACCGCTTAAAAATACTGCATGGAACTCTAAGCCCTTGGCCGAATGAACCGTCATCATTTGAAGTGCGTCTGCGCCGGCTTCAGCTTGATGTTCTCCGGCCTCTAAACTGGCATGGGCGAGGAAAGCGGCAAGGCTATCGTCCTCGGCTTCGTGAACGAAGGATTGTGCGGCGTTGATCAATTCGTTCAGATTCTCCAGACGATCGGCGCCATCTTTTTCGAGTTGGTAGCAATTCTTTAGACCGGAACGCTCCAGCGCTACCGTCACCAGCTCCGGCAATGCCAATTCCTTGGCGCTGTTTTTCAAATCGGCAATGATCCGCACGAAAGCCTGGATACTGACGCCACTCCTGCCCCCTACGCCGTTGGTTTGACAGGCATCCATCAGGCTATTGCCATTTTGCTTAGCGATTTCTTGCAATTGCTCGATGCTGCGGGCGCCGATGCCGCGCGCCGGAAAATTAACCACGCGCAAGAAGGCGCCGTCGTCATCGGGGTTTGCCGCGAGGCGCAAATAGGCGAGCGCATGTTTGATTTCTTGGCGCTCGAAAAAGCGCAGACCACCATAGACCCGATACGCGATTCCGGCCGAAAACAAGGCATGCTCCAACACCCGCGACTGCGCGTTCGAGCGATACAAGAGCGCGATATCGACGAGCTTAACGCCTTCCGCGTGCAAGGCTTTCGCTTCCTCGACAATGAAACTGGCCTCGTCGTTGTCGTTTACCGCAGAAAAAATTCGAATCGGTTCGCCGCTGCCTGCGGAGGTCCACAAGTCCTTTCCGAGCCGGCCCGAGTTGTGCTTGATGATGGCGTTCGCGGCATCGAGAATATTGCCGTGGGAGCGATAATTCTGCGTTAGTTTCAACACCCGCTGAACGTGGAAATCCTGCTGAAAATCTTTCATGTTCCCGACGTTTGCGCCGCGGAAGGCATAAATCGACTGATCGTCGTCGCCGACGGCGAACACAGCAGTCTGCGGGCCCGCCAAGAGTTTGAGCCACCGGTACTGCAGTTTGTTGGTGTCCTGAAATTCGTCGACCAGAATGAATTTGAAGCGGGCGCGATAATGCTCACGCAAAATTTCGTTGCGCGACAACACCTCGAAGGTGCGCAGCAACAACTCCGCAAAATCCACTACGCCTTCGCGATTGCATTGCTCGTCGTAGAGCGCGAACACGTCGACCATCTTGCGCTCGAACTCGTCGCGCGATGAGACATCCTTAGCGCGCCGGCCCTCTTCTTTGTGGCCGCTGATGAAATATTGCACTTGGCGCGGTTGATACTTTTCTTCGTCGAGGTTCATGCTTTTAAGCAAGCGCTTGATTGCGGCGAGCTGATCTTGGCTATCGAGAATCTGAAACAATTGCGGCAGGCCGGCGTCGCGATGATGGGTGCGCAGCCAGCGATTACAAAGGCCATGAAAGGTGCCGATCCACATGCCGCGCGTATCGATCGGCAACATCGACGAGATGCGCGTCACCATTTCCTTTGCCGCTTTGTTGGTGAACGTGACAGCGAGAATTGAACTGGGACTCGCCTGACCGGTTTGGATCAAATGAGCGATGCGTGTAGTGAGAACGCGCGTCTTACCGCTGCCCGCGCCCGCCAACACCAACGCGGAAACCGGAGGAAGGGTTATCGCCTCGAGCTGTTGGTCGTTTAGTCCTTCGGTAAGGGCGGATGGCATCAAGGGGTTTTCGATTGACTGGTTTTGGGAAGCTCTGATTCAATACGGCGCGAGCGCGCGAGAATTGATCGGAGATTCTTCGAGATTATAAAGCATGCGACGCATCTACGCATATGCGGGCCGGCGGCCGCCCCCTTGCCTTATAATCAATCATTTAAGTTTGCCCTTATTTAATGAAACCGCAATACCATCCGACCGAAATCGAACAGCAGGTGCAACAAGATTGGGCCAGCGCGCGCGCCTTCAACGTCAAGGAAGACAACAGCAAGCCGAAGTATTATTGTTTGTCGATGTTCCCCTATCCCTCAGGAAAGCTACACATGGGGCACGTGCGCAACTACACCATCGGCGACGTGTTGTCGCGTTTCCATCGAATGCGCGGCTACAACGTATTGCAACCGATGGGTTGGGATGCCTTCGGTTTGCCCGCGGAAAACGCGGCGATGAAAAACAAAGTCGCCCCGGCCAAATGGACCGACGACAACATCGCTTATATGAAGCAGCAGTTGCAGTCGCTCGGCTTCGCGATCGATTGGGAACGGGAGTTGGCAACGTGTCGGGCGGACTATTACAAGTGGACCCAATGGCTGTTCCTGCGCATGCTGGAAAAAGGATTGGTCTATCTCAAGACCGGTACGGTGAATTGGGACCCGGTCGATCAGACCGTGTTGGCGAACGAACAGGTGATCGATGGCCGCGGCTGGCGCACCGGTGCGCCGGTGGAAAAGCGCGAAATTCCCATGTACTACATGAATATCACCTCCTACGCCGAAGAATTGTTACAGGCCCTCAATACGCTCCCGGGCTGGCCGGAGCGCGTAAAGACCATGCAGGCTAATTGGATCGGCAAGAGCGAAGGGTGCGAGATTTATTTTCCTTATCACGCGGAACACAAGGCCGGCGAGCCGGTGTTGAAAGTGTTCACCACCCGCGCCGATACGCTATACGGCGCAACCTATGTTGCCGTCGCGCCGGAACATCCGTTGGCGTTAAAGGCGGCGACAACGAATTCTAAACTGACGCTGTTCATCGAACAATGCAAGCGCGGCCGGATGACAGAAGCAGACCTCGCGACGCAGGAAAAGGTGGGCATGGACACCGGCTTGGTCGTCTACCATCCGTTAACGAATAAACCGCTGGCCGTGTGGACGGCAAATTATGTGCTGACGGGCTACGGCGAAGGCGCGGTGATGGCTGTTCCAGCTCATGACGAGCGGGACTTCGAGTTCGCCATTAAATACGGGCTGCCGATCAAGGCGGTAATCAAACCGAAAGACGGTGAATTGGAATTGCCGCTGAAATCGGCATTCGTCGATTCTGGCATTTGTTTCGATTCGGAAGATTTCAACGGCCGCACCACGGAAGAAGCCAAACATAAAATGGGCGTGGTGTTAAAGGCAGTGCAACTGGGTGAATCCCGCACTACTTATCGCCTGCGCGATTGGGGCATCTCGCGTCAGCGCTATTGGGGCTGCCCGGTGCCGATCATTCACTGCGAAGCGTGCGGCGCGGTGCCGGTGCCCGACGACCAATTGCCGGTGCGGCTGCCGGAGAATTTGGTGCCGGACGGCAGCGGTAATCCGCTGTTGAAAACGCCGTCGTTCCTCAACTGCGAATGCCCGATTTGCAACAAGCCGGCGCGGCGCGAGACCGACACAATGGACACCTTCGTCGATTCATCTTGGTATTACTTGCGCTTTGCGTGCGCCGGTAACGATCAAGCTATGGTCGACGAGCGGGTGAACTATTGGCTGCCGGTCGATCAGTATATCGGCGGCATCGAGCACGCTATTTTGCATTTGCTCTACTCGCGCTTTTGCACCAAGGTCATGCGCGATTTTGGCTTGGTGAAGATCGACGAACCATTTGCGAAGTTGCTGACCCAAGGCATGGTGTTGAACGACATCTTTTCGCGCAAGGGTGAGGGCGAGGGCATCGAGTACTTCGACCCGCTCGAGGTGGACGTGGAGCAAGATGCGCAGGGCCGCGTCACCGGCGGCGCTCTCAAAGCCGACGGCAAGCCGGTGGACTACGGCGGCATGGGCACCATGTCGAAATCGAAAATGAACGGCGTTGATCCGCAGGCGATCATCAACGAATACGGCGCTGATACGGCGCGGTTATTCATGATGTTCACCAGTCCGCCCGAACAAACGCTTGAATGGTCGGACGCGGGCGTTGAAGGATCATATCGGTTCTTAAGACGAGTGTGGATATTTATTAAAAATAGAGACTTATGGATTCTCGAGGAATCAAAGTGGCGCAACGGTAGCGTTGAAGGCTACGAGTTTCCTGCTACTCTCGCTGCGATTCATCCGGCGGTGAGCATAATGAGGCGAGAAATTCACGCCGCGTTGCGTCAGGCTTCTTTCGACATGGAGCGCCATCAATTTAATACAGTCGCGTCGGCGGTGATGAAGATGCTAAATGCTATGCAAGTTGCTTCCAGCAATACGTTTGACCGCCAGGTGGATAACGCGGTTCACAAGCTGTTGCAGCAAGGATTACACGAAGGTATCAGTATTCTGCTCCGGGTGCTTTATCCGATCGCTCCTCATATCTGCCATACGATTTGGCGAGATCTTGGTTATGCGGGCGATATCATGAATGCACAATGGCCGAGTATTGACGAGGCAGCATTGGTGCAGGACGAAATCGATTTGGTCGTGCAGGTTAATGGCAAGCTGCGCGGTAGTATGGCCGTTGCGAAAGACGCTACCCACGAAACGATCGAGACATTGGCCCGTAGCCATCCCAACATTGAGAAATTCGTCGCCGGCCAGCCGATAAAAAAAATCATCGTGGTGCCGGGCCGCTTGGTTAACGTCGTCGTATAGGCGATTGCAATGATCGATCACCTGGATCACCTCGTCCTCACAACCAAAGACAAACAGCGCTGTATCGCCTTCTACGTTGACTTGCTCGGCATGCGGTGCGAAACGTTTGGCGAAGGACGTATGGCGTTTAAATTCGGCACGCAGAAAATCAATCTGCACGAATACGGTAAGGAGTTTTTGCCGAAAGCCAATTTACCGACGCCGGGTTCGTTGGATCTATGCTTCATCGCCAGCGTGCCGCTGGATTCCGTAATAGCTCGGTTGGCGGAAAACAACTGGTCGATCGAGGAAGGCCCAGTGACGCGCATCGGTGCGATGTACAAGATCCGGTCCATTTACCTGCGCGATCCCGACGGGAATTTAATCGAAATCTCCGAAAGGGCCGACTGAGTGCACCGCATCTTTATCTGTCTTCTCGCTGTTTTGTTCGCCGGTTGCGGTTTCCATCTGCGCGGTCAAGTGGCCTTGCCTTACTCGACCTTGCACGTCAGCGGACCGAGCGGCACGCCGCTCATGAATTCGCTCACGCGCGTATTGCGCTCCAGCGGCGTGCGCTTGGTGGATCGTCCGGAAGGTGCGGAGGTGACGATGGTGATCCTTTCGGACGTCAAAGAAAAATCCATCCTTTCGCTGTCCGCCGCGGGACGGGCCCAGGAATACGAGCTGCGCGAGCGTGTGGCTTTTCGCATCATCACGGCAAGCCAGCCCGATTTGCCCGCCAGCGAGATCATCAGTCAGCGCTCGATTTCTTTTAACGACGCCCAGGTGCTGGCGAAGGAATCGGAAGAAATCTTACTGTATCGCGACATGGAAAACGATGTCGTGCAACAACTTCTGCGTCGTCTCGAGGCCGCGAAAAAATAGCCAATGCGCCTATCCAGCGAGGATCTGCCCCAACAACTGAAACAAAAACTGTCGCACCTGTATGCGATCCACGGACCGGAAATCTTGCTCGCTCTCGAGGCTGCCGATGCGATTCGCGGCGCCGCCCGCGCAGCGGGTTATTTGGAGCGCGAGACTTACACCATGGAATCGGGTTTCGATAGTTCGGCCTTATTGAACGGCTCGCGCAATCAGTCGCTGTTCGCCGAGCGAAAAATTGTCGAGCTGCGCATCCCATCCGGCAAGCCGGGCATTGAAGGCTCCAAGACCATTGAGCGATACTGTGCGAGGCTTGGCGATGATGTGCTTACCTTGGTTACTTTACCTAAGCTGGATCGCACTGCGATGACTAGCGCGTGGTTTGGCGCCCTCGAGAAGGCAGGTGTCGCGGTGAGCGCCGACGAAGTCGCCCGCGGCCAGTTGCCCGCATGGCTGCAAGGCCGTCTTGCGCGCCAGAATCATCATGCCGATCGCGAGGCGCTGCAGTTTCTTGTCGATCGCGTCGAAGGAAATCTGGTCGCCGCCCAACAAGAATTGCGCAAACTCGCGTTATTGTTTCCGGCAGGAACACTTAACTACCACATGGTAAAAGAGGCGGTGGTCGACGTCGCCCGTTACCATATTTTCGGCTTAAGCGAAGCCATGCTAAGCGGCGACGCTGGCCGCTTTGTACGCACGCTTGACGGCTTGCGTGAGGAAGGCGAAGCACTACCGCTACTGCTTTGGAGTTTGACCGAAGAGATACGCGCGTTGCTAAGGATCAAAATCGGTCAAACCCAGGGCAAACCCATGGCACAGTTGCTTCGCGATGCCCGAGTATGGGGCCCGCGCCAGCGCTTGATCGAGCGCGGTTTGAAACGTTTGACGCAATCTGCGCTGGAAACGGCGCTGTCGCACGCAGCGGAATGCGACCGCATCATCAAAGGCGTGGGGCGCGGGGATTTGTGGGATGAGCTGTTGTCGCTAGGGCTCCGCGTTTGTTCGCCCAGCGCGAAGCCGGTAGGTCAGGGTGAGGTGCGAACCGTGGGAACACGTGATCCGCGCCGATGATGGCTTGGCGCGCCATGTCGACTACATCATTACAACCCGGTGAAACATGGTTACCTGAGCCACGCTGCCGATTGGCCGCACTCCAGCATCCATCGATTTATTCGGGATGGAATGATTTCGGTAGATTGGGCGAGCGAGGCAAGTTCCATCGGTGATGGTTGGGGGGAGCGGAGTTCATGTTGGGGTTCGTGCCTCACCCCAACCTACATATCTCACGATACGCTGGTTGTCGGCAATTTCGGAGAAATTGGTTTGATTTCCGTAACTTGCCCGTGTGGATTAGAATAGGGTTTTAGCAAAGAACGTTTGGGCATTGCCATGAACTCGCCGGTTCTCGATATCAAGACCTATATGCGAAGCGTCGGGCAGGAAGCCCGCGCCGCCTCGCGCTTGATGGCGAAGGCGAGCACAGCCACGAAGAACCGCGCGCTCACTGCCACGGTGGCCGCCATCCGCCGCGATGCCGACAAACTCCTGTCCGCCAATCAGGCCGACCTGGAAGCCGCGCGGATTAAGGGCCTTGAGCCTGCCATGCTGGATCGCCTTGCCCTGTCTGCCAAAGGTGTCGAGTCCATGGCGGAAGGCTTGGAACAGATCGCCGCGCTCGCCGATCCCATCGGCGAAATCAGCGGCATGAGTTATCGGCCGACGGGTATCCAAGTGGGCAAGATGCGAGTGCCCCTCGGTGTGGTCGGCATCATCTACGAGGCACGGCCGAACGTCACCGCGGATGCGGCGGGGCTGTGTTTGAAATCCGGCAACGCCAGTATTTTGCGCGGTGGTTCCGAGGCGTTAAACTGCAATCTCGCCATCGCCGCGTGCGTTCACGAAGGTTTGCGCGCGGCGGGTTTGCCGGAAACGGCAGTGCAGGTGATCCAGACTACGGACCGCTCGGTCGTCGGCGAGTTGGTGACTATGAAGGACTACATTGATGTCATCGTGCCGCGCGGCGGTAAAAGTTTGATCGAACGCGTGTCGAAAGAAGCGCGCATTCCGGTCATCAAACATCTCGACGGGGTCTGCCATACCTACATCGATAGTTCCGCCGATCTCGATAAAGCAATCAGAGTTTGCGACAACGCCAAGACCCAGCGTTACGGTACGTGTAACACCATGGAAACCTTATTGGTTGCGGACAGTATTGCCGCGAGAGTGCTGCCGCCGCTGTGCAAGATCTATCAGGATAAAGGAGTCGAGTTGCGAGTATGCCATAAGACCCGCGCCCTGCTTGCCTCTGGCCCTAGGCCACCCGGTGCAGGCATCACCCAGGTCAAGGACGC
>JALYOK010000335.1 GCA_030856925.1 Pseudomonadota bacterium | reverse complement strand
ATGCGTGAAGTTTTCACGATCGCGATATGCGTATCGGGTATTAGGCTGGTCGCATTCGGTGTGGACCGACTTGAAGTCAAGAGCAAGGTGCCGGTTTCGGCAATGGCGCAGTAACAACCAGTCACCCCCAATTTATCGGCGCCGATAGCCGACCGATATTCCATCGCAACGCCTGCCGACTTCCAATCCAAATCAGAAAACTCCGGCCACCCGATTCCATTCAGCGGCAGATCGAGTTGCAATAAATAGCGCGAGACCGCAGCGGGGATTTCCGCCCGGAAAGCGACTTCGTCGACCGTGCTCGCCATCTGGACCGCTTGCTCCTTAAAATGCGCAATCAAGTCGGGCCAATCGGATCGTGGGCGCGGCCCTTGCGGACGACTGGCGATGAAATTTGCAGCTTGCGCCAGATCGGCCTGACTTGTGACGCCAGGTTTTTTCTGATTGGCGCGAATGCGGCTCAAGATATTTTCACGGGCAGCCATGGGTGGGGAGTGAAGGGTGAAATGTGAAGGATGAAAAGTGAAAGGAGAAATCACCGTGTATTGCGCTGAATAAAATCCGCCATACGGGCTACGCCATTTTTGATCGCATCGTTCGAAGCGGCGTAGCTGAAACGAACGTGTTGACCTTCATTGGGGACGCGCGGGCCGAAGTGGATGTCTGCCAGCAGCGCAACACCTGCTTCGTGCAGCAGCCTGGCGCGGAAGTCTTCGGAGTTTTCGGCTTTGATCATGTGGCAAGCCTCGGTGACATTCGGCCAGGCATAGAATGCGCCGCCCGGCGATTGACAAGTTATGCCCGGTACCTTGTTCAACAGGCCGACGATTAAATCGCGGCGTTGCAAAAAACTCTGCCGCATCGCTTCGGCGTGTTTTTGTGTCCCATTCAACGCCTCCACTGCCGCCCACTGGCTGATTTGCGACGCACAGGAATCAGTGTTGGTTACCCACCGCACGAAATGGGGCGCCATTAATTTGTTTGCGGCGAAGCCCAGGCGCCAGCCCGTCATGGCCCAGGTCTTGGAGGCGCCGTCGGTGATAATCGTGCGCTCTTGCATATCCGGCAGTTCGGCAATGGAAGTGAACTTACCATCGTACGTCAAGCGGCTGTAAATGTCGTCGGCGTAGACCCAAACTTGGGGATGCACGCGCAGGATTGCGGCGATGTCTTCCATGTTTTGCCGCGTCAGAATACCGCCGGTGGGATTGTGCGGAGAATTCAGAATCAAGAGCTTGGTCTTGACGGTAATCCTATCGGCAAGCTCGTTTGGATCGAAGGCAAACTGTCGATTCTCGTGCAGAAAAAGGGGCGCCGGAACTGCCCCGTGGGCCCTGATTTGGGATTCGTAAATGGGAAAACCGGGATTCGGATAAATGACTTCGTCGCCGGCGCCGTAGTCGGTGCAGCACAGTATCGCGTAGGCGATGAACGGCTTCGCTCCCGCGCCGACGACGACATCATCCGGGGAAATCGTCAGGCCGCGCATACCGCCTAGATATTGCGCCGCCGCCTCGCGCAGTTCCTGAATGCCGGCCGAGGGCGTGTAGCCGTGTTTGCCGGAACGAATCGCTTCGATCGCCGCGTCCTGAATATTTTTCGGCGTCGGAAAATCGGGCTGGCCGATGCAAAAGGAAATGATGTCTTTTCCTTCACGCTGAAGTTTATTGACCTCGGCGAGCACCACGAAGGCGTTTTCTGTTCCGAGGGAGTTCGACCGATTGCTGATCGTCCGCAAGGTCATCGTCGGGTTTTCTTTGCGTAAAGTTCACGGAATGTTTTTCCGGCCGGCGCGGGCATATCGCGGCCTTTGGTCCAACCATCGAGGCCGGGCAGGCTGTGGATGACGGCATCGGCGCCCCCCAAGCGTTTACCAACGCGCGCCGCGACCTGGGTCGCGAATGCGTAGAGCCTGGCGTGAGTAGCTAAAAAGCGCCAAACGTTGATGGATAGGCGTTCACTGAGCGGCCGTAGCTTCTGCACGATTTGCTTTTCCCGCAGGTGGCGCATCAAATCCGGCAACGGAATTTTCACCGGGCAAACAATCCCACATGCATTGCAGAGCGTCGCCGCCTGCGGCAAGTCAAGCGCGTTCTCCAATCCGACAAAGTTCGGCGTCAGCACCGCACCGATGGGCCCGGGATAGACCCAGCCGTAGGAATGGCCGCCAATGTTTTGGTAGACCGGGCAATGGTTCATACAGGCGCCGCAGCGGATGCAGCGCAAGGCTTCTTGCATCTCGGTGCCGAGCATCGCGGAACGACCGGAATCCACCAAAATCACATGGAATTGCTCGGGGCCGTCGGTATCGTCTTTGCCTTTCGGACCGGTTAGCAGGGTCACGTAGTTGGAAATTGACTGGCCCGTAGCGGAGCGGGGCAGTAAACGCATGATGGTGGAAAAATCGTCGAGGGTCGGCAGCACCTTCTCGATGCCGGTGATCGCCACATGGATCTTCGGCAGTGTAGTGACCATGCGGCCATTGCCCTCATTGGTCACGAGGGCGACGGAGCCCGTTTCCGCAATCAAGAAATTACCGCCGGAAATGCCCATGGTGGCGGACAAAAAATGCGGCCGCAGTATTTGTCGCGCTTCTTGTGTCAATGCAGGGATATCGAGCTTGTAGGGCAAGTTATGGTGTTGTTGAAACAACTCGGCCACATCTTCCTTACTTTTGTGGATCGCCGGCGCGATCAAATGCGACGGCGGCTCTTTAGCGAGCTGAACGATGTATTCCCCAAGATCCGTTTCGATGGCCTCAATGCCGACGGCTTTAAGGGAGTGATTCAGTCCGGATTCTTCGCTTACCATAGACTTAGACTTGACGATCTTCGTCACGCCGTTGGTTTGCGCGATTTCGATCACTATGCGGTTCACGTCGTGCGCCTTCTCTGCCCAATGGACAATGGCGCCGCGCGCCTTGGCCATTTGTTCGAACGTGATCAAATAGGCATCGAGGTTTTCCAAGCCGCGATTGCGAATCGTCTTGCCGGATTCGCGAAGGTCTTCGAAGATGTCGAGTTGCGCCACAGCCGCCGCGCGTTTCTCGACAAAGCCACGGCCAAATCGGCGCATATTTTTTTGGAAGTGCTCATTGTCGAGTTGAATTGAGGACTTGCTCTTGAAATGCATTGAAGCGACGTGCATGTCGTTCCCTAATCTTGAATCATATCGGCGAGCACTTCGGCAATATGAAGTACTTTCGTCTTCCGGTCGCCATTGCGGCGCAGCCGACCTTCAATATTAAGCAGGCACCCCAAATCACCGCCCACCACGACTCCGGCGCCGGCGGCGTCAATATTGACGCACTTGTTCTCCGCCATGCGCGTTGAGATATCACCGAGCTTGACGGAAAACGTACCACCGAATCCACAGCAAACTTCCGCATCGACCATTTCCCTGAGGTCGACACCACACCGATCGAGCAGGGCGCGAGGTTGTTTTTTTATTCCTAGTTCCCGCAGGCCCGCACAAGAATCGTGATAGGTGAGGGGTTCGGAAAAGCGCCTCGAAAAGTTATCGAAATTGACGATATTCGCCAGAAAATCCGTCAACTCATAGGTCTTTTCGGTTATGACGGTGAGCCGCTTCAATAGGTCCGGCTCATCCTTAAATATGTTTGGATAGTGGATACGGATCATGCCGCCGCAAGATCCGGAAGGCGTGACCACATATTCGCAACCCTCGAATTCACGAAGAAACTTGAGCGCGAGCTCCCGTCCGGATTTGACATCGCCGGAGTTATAACCGGGTTGGCCGCAACACGTTTGCGTCGTCGGAACCACAAGCTCGCAACCCGCATTTTCGAGCAGCTTAATAGCCGCAAAACCGATACCAGGCCGCACTACATCAACTAGGCAGGTAACAAAAAACCCGACGCGCACCAGGGAGATTCCGATGACATTGAAATGATTCGAAATCATAGCATACCCGTCACTTTTTCCTCGCCGCGTTCCGCCCCTTGCACATGGTTTTCATTAAATGGGTTAAACTTTGCCCACTCCAATTTTTAGCGAATAGTGCGCAGCTGACTATGGCTCGGGTAGCGAAAAATCCAGATGAAGCGGCTCCGCCGGAGGAAAAAGAGACTAAGAGTACGATCAAGGTTATCGTCCGCATGACCCAACTCCTCGATGCCCTGGCGGCAAGCTCCGGCGCGGTTCACCTCAAAGACCTGAGCCTGACTACCGGCCTACATCCCTCCACAGCGCATCGAATTTTGGCTGTGTTATGCGACCAACGCATGGTAGAACGTGTGGACGCCGGCAGCTATAAGCTCGGAATACGCCTGTTGGAGCTGGGCAACCTGTTCAAGCAGCGGGTGTCGGTTCGCGAGCAGGCGCTGCCTTACATGCATAAACTGCAGAACGAAACCGGCGAATCCGTTACGCTAAGCATCCGGCACAAGGACGAAATGATTTTTGTCGAGAGCGCCGTCGGTAGCCAGTCGCTAATGCGGGTCGTGCATGCCTATGGTGCGCGCGCCTTATTGCACGTCACGGCGACGGGAAAGCTGTTCTTGGCCGAGGATGGCGAAGCTGCGTGGAGCAGCTACGCCGAGCGCACCCGGATGCACGCCCTGACCGCCAAATCCATCGATAACCTGACGTCGCTGCGAGAAGAGTTGCGTGAAGTGAAGCGCCGAGGCTATGCACTGGAAGACCAAGAGGAAGAAGCGGGAGTAAGTTGTATTGGCTCCGGCATCCGCAACGACGAAAATCGCCTGGTAGCTGGAATTTCCGTTTTGGCGCCTTCGGATCGTATGCGATGGAGTTGGTCGGAGCGGGTTAAAGAGACCGCTGATAAAATATCGCGCGCTATCGGCTATTTACCCCGCGGCGGGACCGTCAAATAGTGGACGCTGAATAGTCGCTCCGGATCGGTCCAAACGCCGGCAGTCGATAGTCCCGCATCGTTTGTGATGCTCCCAAATTCCTCGATACTGTATTTGCAGGAGATTTCTGTGTGTATCGTTTCGCCCTCGCGGAAAGCGAATGTTGTCGATCCTATCGTCACGGTCTGTGGCTTGAGGCTCATGAGGTGCATTTCTATGCGTCCCAGAACGGCATCATAAAAGGCATGGTGGCGGAAGCTATTGATTGCGCAGTCGCCGTCCAGTTCACGATTGATACGCGATAGGATATTAAGATTAAAGGCTGCCGTTACGCCGGCAGCATCGTTGTAAGCGGCATGCAGAACTGCCGGGTCCTTCTTTAAATCAACCCCAATGAGCGCCGCGCCTTCTCGCCCCACCAAATCGCGGATATGGCCTAAGAAACGATGCGTTTCGTCGCGGTCAAAATTACCGATGGTGGAACCGGGAAAGTACACCAATTTGCGCCTGAAATCGAGGTCACTGCAGCTCGGGAGGGCGAACGGCTTGGTGTAATCGGCGCACACCGCGCGCACTTGCAATTCGGGTCGCGCGTGGGCCAGCGCCAACGCGGAGCCGGCCAGTTGTTCGCACGATATGTCGACAGGGAGATACGCGGCCGGCCGAAGGGCATCGATTAGGATGGGGGTTTTAGTGCTGCTGCCGCTGCCGTATTCGATCAGCAAGGTTTTCGGACCAATACGAGCCGCCATATCGCCCGCACACTCGCGCATTAACGTGAGTTCGGTCCGGGTCGGATAATATTCCGGCGCCTCGCAGATCGCTTCAAACAACTGCGAGCCGCGCTCATCGTAAAAGTACTTTGCGGGCAGCGTTTTTTGTTTCGCGCTCAGCCCCCGCAGGACGTCTCCCAGAAAAGACCCCGTGCTCGGCGCCAAATCGAAGAACAGAAAATTGCTGGCGGACGGTGCGTTCACATTTTCCCCGGCGCCGCAGGGTAGCGGTTCTGTAGCCACTTCTTGATTCGGTGAGCATCGCCAAGGCGAGAATAGCGTCCCCATGAATCGAGTAAGACGATATTCACGAGCCGGTTACTTATCTTCGCTTGGAGTAAAAGACAGTAACCGGCCACGTTGAGAAATCCCGTTTTGGAGAGGTTGATTTCCCACCCCGTATTACGCCTCAGCAACAGGTTAGTGTTTCGATAGGCAATTTGTTGGCCGCTATCAAATCGCGTGAGGGCGACTTCAGGCGTGGTGGAATATTGACGAATTAAATCATAGCGCGCCGCGGCCGCCACCATTTTCGCCAGATCCCTCGCCGTCGAGGCGTTGGTGTGGGAAAGCCCACTGCTATCGACAAACCAGGTGCTGGCCATGCCGATCTCCGCGGCGCGTCGGTTCATCATCGAGACAAACCGTACTTGTCCGCCCGGATAAGTTCGTGCCAGAGCCGCCGCCGCGCGATTTTCCGATGACATTAGCGCTAAGCGTAAAAAGTCCCGCCGCGGCAATACTTCGCCGATCCGCATTTTTGATCTCGAGCCCCGCTCCAAGTCGATGTCGCTGCTTTCCACCCGTATCGTCGCATCAAGCGGCAATCCACTATCCAGGATCACCATCGCTGTCATCAGTTTGGTTAATGAGGCAATCGGATGGACAACGTCGATATTTTTTTCATAAAGAACCGCGCCGGTATTTACATCGGTGACCAAGGCGGCATTGGACCGCAACGAAAGCGCTTTTGCCGGCGCAATTCTACCGCTTTGGATCGAGGATCTCTTCGCCATCGATTTGATTCGATCCAAGCTGTGATCTTTCGCCTCGGCTAACTCAGTTAGATTCCACGACAAGAAGGCGCACAGAATTACCCGGTGGAAGAGAAACCTGGCGCGTTTGTGTGCAAGAAAAAGAGACATTATGGGCCGGGTTTTCTATTACTCGACTGATCCAGAACCGAAGGTAACAAAAATTGGACGCAAACGAAAGCCAATGATGATGATTTAAATTTTCACGACCTGAGTGATTTTCAATGCTTGAGCGGCGGTGGCCGCGAATTCGTTCAAGTCGCGACTACTTTTTTGACTCACCGAATGCGTTTTTATGCCTTCGGAGAACGAACGTATGACTAGTTTTACTTCAAGAGCGAAAGGACGAGGCGTACAAGATTCACGCTCCCAATCAACAAGAGCGAAACGGCGATAGCGAGAAAAACGAGACCGGATCGCGGGCCGAGTTCTCGTTCAGCGATGACATAAAGGAGATAGGCGAATCAGTGAAACGTCAAGACCTGAGCTACCGGCGGCTGATACTCATCGAGAAATTCGTCGATCGATTCCACGCTCGGGTTGACCGATGCAACGGTCTGCATCGAAGCGCGGAACTTGATCGCTGTATCGCCGAGGAGAAACGCTGTAGTGCGGCCTTGCTTGTCGATGAGCTCTAACCCGCCGTGCGTCGGATACTCGACCACTGAATAATGTTCACTGTTATAGACTAGGTTCACGGCTCATTTCCTTCGTAAAAATCAATTCGAAGCACGCTCCGGGGGGCAACGCCCCTTAAGCGCTTCATAACTTCAATATAGGGGCTATCGGTGGCTTTTCAAGCTGAGCCCAGGCCATCCTCGCTGTCAACACCTATAGTAGCGGGTACCTTTAACGTGCCAGTCGTTTCGATGTACAACAGCGCCGCATCGGCGGTGTGTAGTCGGGGTCATCGCCCGTGGAGGCGAGACAGATTCCATTGGGCTGGGTTCTGGGGCCGTTCGCATCGAAGTTCACCCACAGCTTGTCAACAGCTCAGCCGGAGCGGCGTAACAGCGGCGGCAAAGACGTTGGGGGGACGCCTGGCTGGGCGCAAATTGCGGCGCGCCATGCTGCCACCTTCGCATCGAATGAGAGTGATGCATGGGCTGGGCTAGATGATGGCAGGCGCACGTACCTGGCACCCCAGACCTGGAGCGTGGGCAATACGTGGTCCTTGTAGCACTTTTCGGCGGTTGCTCCATTGAAGCACACAACTTCGATGCCTGGGTGCCTTAGGAGGAAGTCCTTAAAATCATTCGCTTTGATAGATCCGGCTTCAATGTCTGCGTCTAGGCTCCCTTCCCGAACACAAGAATGCAGTACGTCCCACAAGGCGATGCCCGCACCTTTCAAGGCATGAATCCGTTCCTCGTACGCGGCCGTAACGGGAACGCCTAAAATCGCGGCCAAGATCTTCCAAAACGAATTACGAGGATGAGCGTAGTACTGACCCGCCGCAAGCGACTGTACTCCAGGCATGCTGCCGAGGATGAGAACTCGTGCTGCTTCGCCTTCGACAGGCGCGAAACTCGCGATGCGGGTCATATTACGCCTAACTAATATACACGACGTTTGTCATTCCCTGATTTTCTTCTCACTCAATAGAGGAGTCAACCAACCCTATATTGGTCATTGCTTGGTCGTCATTCGATACATGTCGTGTTAAAAAGGAGGCGTTTCACTTATCTGGACTACGGGCTACCGCGCTGGAAGTATGACACCGCGCACAGCGCCAAAACCAATCCGATAACCGTTACCTTCGCTCCAGCCGGTCATGATGATTTCGTCGCCGTCTTCGATGAAGGTGCGGGTCATACCATCGCCCACGGCAACGGGATTTTTTCCGTTCCAACTGAGTTCCAACAGACTGCCCAGGGAATCCGGCGTCGAGCCGCTAATAGTGCCGGAGCCCATGAGATCGCCCGGTTGCGTGTTGCAGCCGGACACGGTGTGGTGTGCCAATTGCTGCGCCATCGACCAGTACATATACTTGAAATTGGTGCGGCAGAGGGTTGTTGCGCCAACTGCGTTCGCGGGTTTCAACGCGACTTGTAAATCGATGTCGTAGTTGTGTGCGCCGCTCTGCTGCAGATAGGGCAGCGGCGCGGGTTCCTGTGCCGGACCTTTGAAGCGAAACGGTTCCAACGCTTCCATCATGACGATCCACGGCGAGATCGACGTTGCGAACGTTTTCGCGTTGAAAGGGCCGAGCGGCACATATTCCCATTGCTGAATATCGCGGGCGCTCCAGTCGTTCATCAACACCATGCCGAAGATGTGATCTGCTGCGTCGCCGACGGAAATCGGTTCACCGAGGCCATTGCCCTGCCCGACGATGAACGCAGTCTCCAACTCGAAATCCAGTTTGCGGCAGGACTCGAAGACAGGATTCTCTTGATCTGGCAGTTTGAGTTGTCCTATGGGCCTGCGCACCGGTGTGCCGGACACAACCACCGACGACGCGCGGCCGTTATAACCGATGGGCATATGCAGCCAATTTGGCAACAAGGCGTTGCTCGGATCGCGGAACATGGAGCCGACGTTGGTTGCGTGCTCTTTGGAGGAATAAAAATCCGTGTAGCCGGGAATCCTCACGGGTAAATGCATGCGGGCATCGGCAGCCGCAACGAGCGCTCGGGTTCTTAAATCGGCGTTGTCACGCAACGTGCCATGGTCGTGCCGCAGCAATTCGCTTATGCGGGTACGCACGTCACGCCAAGCCGGTTTCCCAAGCACAATGAAGTCATTCAAGCGATTGCGATTGAATACCAACTCCGAGCCGACCAGCCCATCGAACAAGTGCGCGTCCTCGAGCACGGCGAGGTCCAGCACCCGATCGCCGATAGCCACACCGGCACGCGGCGAACGTTTGGACGCCGTAGAGAAAATTCCGAACGGCAAATTTTGAATCGGGAAGTGGCTGTCCGAAACGTTAGCCGACTCCACCCAACTTTTAAGTATAGGATCGTGAGTTTCGTTGAGTTCAGGCACTACGCGTTCTTTTCACTCTTCACTCTTCACACTTCACTTTTCGCGAATCGACGGATCAAAATCTCGTGGCAAATCCTGCCAGCATTGAAAATAGTCACCCTGAAGCTGTGGTGACTCAAGCGCGAAGCGCGTCGGCCGAAGCATACAGCGAGTCTCGAACATGAAGGCCATGGTGTCCTTGATACGTTGGGCCTGGCTCAAATCCGCTTGGCTTGCCTTCATGAAGGTCTCCGCGTCGGGTCCGTGACCGCTCATGCAATTGTGTAGACTGGCGCCACCAGGGGAAAAGCCGGTCGCTTTAGCGTCGTAGACCCCGTAGATCAAGCCCAGGAACTCGCTGGCGATATTGCGGTGGAACCAGGGCGGCCGGAAGGTGTGCTCCATCGCCAGAATGCGTGGCGGGAACACAACGAAGTCGATCGTGTCAACACCAGGCGTGTCGCTTTGCGATTGCAATACCAAAAAAATTGACGGATCGGGATGATCGAAGCTGACGGAGCCGAGGGCGTTGAAGCGGCGCAGATCGTATTTGTAGGGCGCGTAGTTGCCGTGCCATGCAACCACATCGAGCGGCGAATGATCGATCTTGGCGGACCACAGATTGCCGGCGAATTTCGCGACCAGCTCGAATTCACCCATGCGATCTTCGTACCAGGCTGTCGGCGTCAGAAAATCCCGCGGATTTGCGAGGCAATTCGAACCGATCGGCCCCAAATCAGGCAAACGAAAATTGGCGCCGAAGTTTTCGCAAATATAGCCTCGCGCAGATTCGTCGAGTAATTCGACACGAAATCGCAAGCCGCGTGGAATCACGATGATCTCCTGCGGCTCGACATCGATCCGCCCCAATTCCGTCGCGAAGCGCAGCCGCCCTTGCTGCAGCACGATCAACAACTCGCCGTCGGCGTTGTAAAAGAAACGATCGACCATGGAGCGATTGGTGGCATACAAGTGTATTCCGCAACCGGATTGCGTGATGGGGTCGCCGTTACCCGCCATAGTGACGAGGCCATCGACGAAATCTGTCGACTCCGTTGGCAACGGCCGGGGATCCCAGCGCAGTTGATTCGGCGATGGATCGATCTCGCCGAAACGGTTGTTGAAATGACCATTGTCGATGCGCTTAAACGGCTCGTGTTTCGCGGCAGGTTGAATGCGATAGAGCCACGAGCGCCGATTGGCGCTACGCGGCGCAGTGAATGCAGTGCCTGACATCTGCTCGGCGTAAAGGCCGTAGGCGCAGCGCTGCGGCGAATTCTGGCCCAGCGGTAGCGCGCCGGGCAGCGCCTCGGTGGCGAACTCGTTGGCGAAACCCGATTGATAGCGCAAGGATTCCACGGCGACCGGCGATCAGCCTTCCATCGCTTGCCACATTTCTTGATCCCGCTGGGCGGTCCAAATGCGCGGGTCGGGATACTTCGTGGCCTCGTCAAAGGCGCGGGTGACGTCGAACGGCAAACAATGATCGAAGATCACCCAGTCGCCGTACTTCGGCTTGAGCTTGTCGCGTGCCTCGCCGTAAATTTCGCGCAGATCCTTGCCGGACGCGACACCCGCTTCGACGCTCGCATAAAGCTCGCTGACGAAGTTGCGGGTGTCATCGAGACCTTGCTGCACCTGCTCCGGTGTGCTCAACGCCGCGCCCCGGCCGGGAACCAGCTTCGCCGGTCTGAGAGCGGCGATGGCTTGCAAGGTGTGCGGCCAGTCCTGAAAGTAAGCGTCGCCAGCATAGGGCGTGGCGCCGAATTCAACCAGGTCACCGGAGAACAGCACTCGCTGTTGCGGGAGCCACAGCACCGTGTCGCCCTTGGTGTGGCCACGGCCGAGTTGCATAATCCTGACTTCGAGCTTGCCGAGCCACAGCGTCATCTCGCCCTTGAAGGTCAGCGTCGGCCAGGTGAGTCCCGGCACCGATTCCACCGAGCGGAATAAGCGCGGGAAGCGCTCGATCTCGCTCTTCATGTCGGCCTCACCGCGCTCGACGATCAGGTCGCGGGTATCTTGGCTGGCGATAATGTGATCGGCCTTATAAGCCGACGCGCCCAACACGCGCACAGCGTGATAATGGGTGAGCAGCACGTAACGGATCGGCTTGTCGGTGACTTCACGAATACGGCGGATGACGTCCTGCGCCATCACCGGCGTTGCCTGAGCGTCAGCAACGAGCACTGCATCGTCGCCAATGACGATGCCGGTATTCGGATCGCCTTCCGCCGTGTAGGCATAGGCATTTTCCGACAATTGTTCGAACGTGATTTTCTTTTCGGCCAGATCGGCCTGGGAGGCGAAAGCTTTCAACACGTCATCTCCTCTTAAACGATGCTCGGCGAGCGGCCGATTTAGAAGATATTTTACCCGTTGTCGGCGATGCCTCGAGCAAAGTTTTTACGTGTCAGAGTTTTCCGCGTTACGTGTGCGCGTGCTCAGTGTCGAGGAACAGGCCTGAGAGCCGCACCAGTACGGGGTAGCCTAGGCTAGCCACTGGCCTCGGGCCATTGCCTCTCAGGCCGGTCTTTTGCTATTGAGTGAAAAACCTGGATGCCTCTAATGCGGCGAAGCGATCTACGGCTTTGTTGAAAATCGTAGCGAGGATGCCCGTATACGAGGTGAACGGCGCGCCGTAACCGGAATTTCCTCGATGCATATGGCGATTCCGAGCACCGTGTAACGACGCAGACGGGCGCCGCAGTAATTTTGCGACAAACCCCTATGAAGATTTAGGCGCCGGGCATTGCTTGCCATAGGGCGGTCTGATCATTATCGCCGCCTTGCCGGCACTTGCTGCGCGCAATGCCTCGGCCTGCTTCGCGACGCGCGCCGCATCGCTCGGCTTATTGGATTTCAACAGGGCGGCTTTGTAGTCGTCCAAAATTTCAGCGTAGCCGATCGGATCGCTTTGCCCGACATTGGCTTTGTCTAGTTCCGGTATGGCACGCTCAAAATAGTTAACGGCTTCGGGCAATTTGTTTTGCGCCAGATTCAATCGGCCAAGCTCAGCCAGGGCTTGCGGCAAGCCATCGTTAAGCGTGTAGGCCTCGTTTAGGCTTTGCGCCGATTTGTCGAACTGGCAGGTCGCGCCCTGGGCGCGGCCCAACTTGTAGTGAAAGTCTGAGCGGACCCCTTTGCCTTCTTCCGCCCATTCGGAGTTTTGCAGCGCGAGGAAGTAGCGCTTCGCCGCCGCGTCCCAATTGTTCTCCCGCTCGGCTTTCCCCGCTTCGCGATTGTAGAGAGAGTAATTTTTCTGAAACGCCGGCGTGTCGAAAACCTTGCAGCCGACCAGCAAGGCCGCCAAAACGGTGGCCGAACCTACCAGAGACAGACGCATGATGTGGTCCTTATTTGAGTTGAGGGTTTTAATATACATACGTTGCGGGCGTTATTTTGGATGCGTTTATGACGAGAGGCAACTATTAAATTTCTCTGCAACCGAGCTCACCTAAGGCTTGATCAGAACGAGCACAGGCACGTTCACACGCCTCTTGTACAAGCCGCTCTGGGCGGTGAGATAGAGCGTCTTGCCATCGGCATATCTCCCCAGGCCACGCTGTGCGGGTGCTTGGGACCGATCACCGTTCCGAGGTGTCTGCCTTGCGGCGAGAGGATTCACAACATGTGTCGTCCTTTTCAGTAATGAATCGAAGAATAAGAAAAGCGTTAGCGCTCATCCGAAGCGACACTATAAATGCCAAGCTTATCTGCCTCGTCACAAAAAATTAACGTTTTTGTCACGGCATTTTTTTGAGCGCTTGATGGCTATTAAGATGGGGACAAAACTTTGCCCCTAGGCCGAACCGAATGGCTAACCTAGGGGCAACGAACGGTCGTTGGAGACCGCAGTGTTACGATGCGCTAAGCAAATAGGCTTAGGCGAAAACCCTTATTTCTTATAGGACGGGCTTAACGGATTGTTGCTGTCCATGTAGGCAACGAACTTGGTGGCATCGACTTCTTTACCTTCGCCGACCATGCCTTTCCACATTTCCAGTTTCTTGGTCAGCCTGGGGTTTTTGTCGAATCCCGGGGCCAACGGGTTGCCCTTGTTGAGGTACTCTTCCATGGAAACCATGCCATCGCTGTTCAGATCGATTTTGCAGAAATCCATGAAGTATTTCTTTTGCTGAGCCGTGTTGTAAGCTGGGGCCAACGGATTATCGGCGGCGAACGCGCCCGAAGTCAGCAGCAGGGACGCACCGATTAGTGCGCTTGCTAAGGAAGTTTTGAGCATCATTTATAAGTCTCCTAATTTACGTGGTTGTGAACGTATTGTGGTCTTTGTACCGCATGCTTAGTACGCGATCGTACCACCCAATCATGTCACTAGCACAGCTATACTCCTAAAAAACCACAACTTAGTCAAGTGATTACCAATTTTCATTCCGGCGCGGCGGGCGGGCCGAAGGAAACTGCAACCCCGGACACGCATCACAATCTTCAGCGCACGGATGCTTGGACGGTGTAGTAACTCACTCTCAATGAGATTTTGTCTATCCCCTCCCAGATACCTTACAAAATTGGATTTGCCGTGCCGTGTTGAAATAAGGACGTCCCGACGTCAAGTTAACGTGTTATCGGCCGTTGAATAGAA
>JALYOK010000303.1 GCA_030856925.1 Pseudomonadota bacterium | reverse complement strand
GTGGGGATGGACTGTGTGGTTGGCTTTGCCCGCCTCAATGGTCATCGGCGCTGCGTTCGGTTATGTGACCGATCTGTTGGCGATACGCCGCGTGGTCGCTCGCAGTGACGAGCATTTGTGGTTGCTCAGCACTCTCGCGCTTGCCACCATTGTGCAACAGGCGGTTGGCCTTTGGTGGGGAACGGAGCCAAAACCGTTTCCACGCATCATTTCGCAGGATTTTTCCGCCGGCCTCGCCGATCAGAAATATTGGCTGCCCATCGTTGCTACGTTGCTTACTGCCACCGCCATCGAGTTGTTTTATCGCCGCACCCTGTATGGAAAATTATTTCTCGCCATGTCGGAAGATGCCTTCGCGGCCCGTGCCCGTGGCGTACACACTGATCGCCTGCGCGCTGTCTCTTACGCCCTTGCCGGCGCACTCGGCGCGTTGGCAGGCTTTGCCGCCGGACAACTGACGTTTGCTTTTTTTGCGTTGGGCCTCACGCTGACTTTAAACGGCTTCATCGCGCTCGCGATAGGTGGCCTGGGAAGCAATACTGGCGCGCTTCTTGGCGGCGCCGCACTCGGCGTACTGAGCGCCTTTGCCACCTATTTTGTCGGCGGTGAGTATCAGCAAACTATATCCGTTGGCTTGCTGGTGTTGATGTTGTTACTAAAGCCGGAAGGTCTGTTTGGCGCCAAGCAAGTACGACCGGTGTGACTTTAATTACCGGCCATGAATCATAAATTAACCGCAGCCCTGGTCGGTGCGGTGCTGATCGGGACGTTGCCTTTTTGGGCAACCGACCAGTATCAACTCCACCTCGCCACGCTGATCGGTGCTTATTGGATATTGATTTCCGGGCTTAACCTTGTGGTCGGCTATTCTGGCCAACTTTCGATTGGCCATGTTGGCTTGCTCGCAATTGGTGCTTATACCTTCGCGATCGTCGCCGGTAAACATGAGCTTAATCCATACCTCACTTTATTGCTGTCCGGAGGCATCGGCGGCGTTTGCGGATTGTTGCTGGGCTTGCCGTCGCTGCGTCTGCCGGGTTTTTACTTCGCCATGGCAACCATTGCATTCGCCATGATCGTCTCCGAATTGCTACTCGCACAGGGCGGCCTGACCGGTGGCGGCGTCGGTCTGCCGGCGCCGACTTTTCCTGCGCCCTTCGACACGCCCGCAGGGTTTTATTGGTTGACCGCGCTCATCGCTTTGATCGTTACTTGGCTCAGTTGGAATGTGGCGCGATTTATGTGGGGACGAGGGCTGATCGCGATCCGCGACAATCCCGTCGCCGCCCAAGCGGTGGGCATACCTTTATTCCGCGCCAAGATCAGCGTGTTCGTCTTCAGCGGGGTGACCGCTGGCATTGCCGGGGCATTGTTTGCATCGCTACAAGGGTACATCACGCCCGACACATTTATTTTTGAGTTGGGCCTGTTCTTTTTCGTTTGCATCATCATCGGCGGGCGCGGCAGTATTCTCGGCCCGTTTCTCGGTACAGTTGTGCTGACTGCTCTGCCGGAACTAGTTGCGCCGCTTGCCAAGCTCGGCACGCTCTTCTATGGTCTGCTGTTGCTGGCAGTCGTATTGCTTGTGCCAGAGGGCATTGGTCGCTTGGTCGATGTGGTGATCGCGCGTCTGCGTCCGAAAAAAATCGATAGCGTTTTAGTTAATCCCGACACAGAGCGCCTTGCCACGGCAGTCAAGCGCGGCCGCTCGCAATGAGCGGCTTGCAAGTCATCGAAGCCAGCAAAAGCTTCGGCGGCGTCGCTGCGTTGTCGGGAGCTTCGCTCGCGCTGCGGCCAGGAGAAATCCACGGACTCATAGGCCCCAACGGCAGTGGCAAGACGACGCTACTTAATCTGCTATCGGGATACTACGAACCCAGCGCTGGCCAAGTTAAACTCAACGGGGAAGATCTCTCGCAGGCAGCGGTGCAGCGGCGCGCCGTGGTCGGCATCGCCCGCACGTTTCAGAAGCCGCGGCTGTTGCCGACACTGACCGTGTTGGAGAATGCCGTGTTGGGTGGCTGGCGCGACACGCAGAGCGGATTCGTCGCGACGGCGCTCGCATTGCCAAAGGTGCGCGCCGAGGACGCCGAATTGCAAGAGCGCGCAAGTGAACTGTTGCATGGCGTCGGTTTAGGACACGCGTTGCATCGCCGCGCGATGTTGCTGGAACACGCGGACCAGCGCTTTCTGGAAATTGCGCGAGCACTCGCTGCGCGCCCGAATTATTTGCTATTAGACGAACCCGCCGGTGGCCTAACCGGCGCCGAGATTGAGCGTTTGGGTGCGATCATCACCACGTTGCGTGACTGCGGATTAGGCGTGTTACTCGTTGAGCACCACACGGATTTTGTGTTTCGCTTGTGCGATACCGTAACCGCGTTGGACCTCGGTAGAGTCATAAAGCACGGTAAGCCGAGCGACGTGCGCGCAGACTCGAACGTGATTCGTGTTTACCTCGGTGCATAACCATGACAACGACCCGTCCCGCTGAAGCGCTCTTGCAAGTGACGGATTTGCGTATCGCTTACGGTAAAGCCGAAGCGGTACACGGCGTTTCGTTTGACGTTCGCGCCGGAGAATTCGTAGCGCTGCTCGGCCGCAACGGCGCGGGCAAAAGCACCATGCTGCACGCCATATCCGGTTTGATTCCGAAGGCTACCGGCCGAGTGAGCTTCGCGGGCGTCGACATCACGCACCGAGCGCCGGGCGAGATCGTGCGCGCGGGCATTGTGCAAGTGTTGGAAGGCCATCGCGTTTTTGTCAATCTGAGTGTGGAAGATAATCTACTCATCGGCACCTATGCTCGTTCACCACGCGGTGATCGTTCAAAGCTTGCGCGGATCTATGAATTGTTTCCAGAATTGGTTGAACGCCGCACCCAGCTTGCCTCTAGGCTCAGTGGTGGGCAACAGCAGATCCTCGCCGTCGCGCAGGGCATCATCGGCGAACCGCGCTTGTTGATACTCGATGAACCGTCGGCGGGATTGGCCCCCATCGTGATCCACCGCATACTTGAGGTCGCGGCAGATTTGTCGCGCGGCGGGCTTGCTGTCTTATTGGTGGAACAACTCGTCGACAAGGCTCTACAGGTTGCGACCTATTGCTATTTAGTTGAAACTGGACGCGTCGCGGGGGAGGGCGCCGCCACGGAGATTCGTGGTAGTGATTTGTTGCATCGCGTTTATCTTGGCGATGCTTAGCGGAAAATTATCAACGCTCAATCTTGATATTCTGCGCGCACACCGCGGCGCAGGTTGCCGGTCCAGTCACCTCTGTCAAATTCCCTGATAACATAACGTTCTTCGACGGCCGATACACTGTTCGCGTATATTTTATAGGCCTTAGGCCTTTCGGGACCCCGTATGAATCTGCATCCTCAAGCCCAAGCCGTTGTTGATGCCATCGGCCGGATGAAATTGACCCCGCTCGATGCGCTCACTCCGGCAGAGGCGCGTGCCCAGTTTCGGAAGTCACGCGGACCTTTTTTCGCGCCCTCCGTGGAAGTCGCTTCGGTAGTTGACCACGCCCTTCCGGGCCCCGGGGGTGACCTCCCGGTTCGCGTCTATCGTCCAATAGGCAGCCGGCCAAGCGAACTGCTTCCCGCGCTTGTTTACTTTCACGGTGGAGGATGGGTATTAGGGGATCTTGATACCCATGACAGTCTGTGCCGGCTGCTTTGTAACGCCGCAGGTTGTGCCGTAGCCGCGGTGGATTATCGGCTGGCGCCCGAAAATAAGTTCCCCGCGGCGGTGGAGGATGCGTTGGCCGCCACACTCTATTTGGCAACCAAGGGAGCGGATCTCGGCATTGACGGCGCTCGCTTGGCGGCCGCAGGAGATAGCGCGGGAGGAAATTTGACTGCGGTCGTGGCGCTTGCATTGCGCGACCAAGGCGGCCCTCAATTGAAACTGCAGGTGCTTATTTATCCGGTCACCGACATGGCAATGGATACGCCGACATACACAAGTTTGGGCGAGGGCTACTTGCTGACGCGAGAGCGGATGCTGTACTTCAAACGCTGCTACCTTCGAGGGCCGGAGGATAGCGCCAATTGGCAAGCATCGCCACTCAAAGCCAACGATTTGTCTAGGTTACCACCGGCACTCGTGATCACGGCGAGCCATGATCCACTCGTCGATGAAGGCAAAGCGTATGCGGACCGGCTAGCCGCCGCGGGCACTACAGTGAGGTATAAGTGCTATGAGGGCATGATTCACGGTTTTGTCCAATTGGGCGGCGCGATGGACGCCGGGCTTACGGCGATAACGGAGATTGCTTCTGCGGCAAAACGTGCGCTGTTCTCGGAGAGCGAAAGCTGATCTTCAGCGCTCGCAAAGCCGCCAGGTTTACCGCATGGAGGAGAACATCGAACTCAAATTCAGGTATGTAGTTATCATTTTTTCCTTGGTGGTATTGGGCGCTTGCGCCGCAGTCACCCCGCAATCGACTTCAAAGTCGACCGCGCCTGTCGATCCGCAGAAGGTGCGCGTCACGGTGCTCTACGATGCATTCGGCAAAAATCCGGCAATGGCCAAAGGATGGGGTTATGCGGCGCTAGTCGAGCACGGCGGCAAACGCATTTTATTCGATACCGGCGACAACCCCGAGTTGCTCGCGCAAAACGCAAAAGCAAAGGGAGTAGATCTGTCGAAGCTGGATTTTGTTGTCATGTCGCATCGCCACGGCGATCATATGGGCGGCATGAACTATCTCTTAAGCGTCAATCCGAAAGTGAAGATTTATGCGCCCAAGGAAGGCTTTGGTGTATATGGGTTTTCGATGCCGAGCACGTTCTACCGCAAGGACGAATCGCTGTTGCCAGAGCAGCGCTACTACGATGGCGCCCCGCCGGAAGTGATGAAATTCGGCAGCGCATGGCCGCAGGCGAATTTCGAACTGATCGACAAGACCACCGCAATCATGCCCGGCATCCATCTCATCGCACTGGTGTCGGATAAAGTCGGCACGCTGGAACTGAAAGAATTATCACTTGCCATCGACACCCAGCACGGCATCGTGCTGCTGGTCGGCTGCTCGCATCCCGGTATCGACAAGATCGTGGAGGCGGCATCTGCCATCAACAAACACATTCACTTCGTCGCCGGCGGATTCCATCTGGTGGTGGCGAAAGATCCCGACATCGAGAAAATCGTCACCACGCTCCGCGATACTTACCTGGTCGACTATATCGCGCCCGGCCATTGCACCGGCGAGCCTACGTTTGCGGCGCTTATGAAGGCCTTTGGCGATCGATACCTGTACGCCGGTTTGGGCACGACGTATGTTATTGGACCGACGGCGGAGATGGGCAAAGCGAGCAGTAACGCAATGCTGACATTCGATGAAAGCGAACGGCGGATTTATCGTAAGCTCGCATTGCGCGAGTTGGACCACGAGCGGGAATTGAAACTCGCGGCTGCTCCCAAACCGTAGTCAAACAGGCCGAATTAACTAACCGGCGGAATTGCTCCGCGACACTGGCTGGATCGACTTGACTATGGTGACTCTCTGGTCGCGCATGGAGCCGACCGGCGGGCTCGCATCACGCTTAGGACTCTGCCTTTGCGGAACTATCTGAAATTAATAATGTGGGGCCAGGGTCCATACGTCTTTGCCGAAAAAAGCGTCCCTGGCCCCACAAATGTTTAACGTCTACCGATAAACATCCTGCGCGCGGTTCGTTTTCCACTCGGTCTCGAAATGGGCTGCGTCTTCGTCGTTGCGTGGCCGTACGCCCATCAGGATGCCGCCGTTACGAATCCCCTCGTCGTAACGTTTAACACGCTCTTCGGGAAGATTCCATCCAACGAGGGCGCCGACGATACCGCCGGTGGCCGCACCGGCGCCCGCGCCAGCGATCGCCGCCGCGAGCGGTCCGGCAATCACGAGACCCAGGCCCGGCAGCGCGATTGTCGTGCCTACTGCCGCCACCGCGGCGGCTATTGCACCTAGCGTGCCGCCGATCGCGCCGCCAATGCCAGCGCCTTCAGCCGCTTTGCTACCTAGCTCCGTTTCTGTACCGGCCGAGGTGAAGTGGCGCTTTTTGGTATCCTCTGACATCATCAAATTGACGTCGTCTTTGGTGTAGCCCCTATCTGAGAGTGCATCGTAGCCCCGTTCGGCGCTTTCCCGATCCGGGAAGAGCCCGGTCATCAGTGGTTTGCCGTTACTCATATCGTTTCTCCTTTATATTAAAACGTTATCTAGCATGAACGCCGACGCGCGATCGTCTTTTCTATTGCGCCGGTTGTACTTGTTTAGCAGCGAAATAAGGGATTTGACGGCCCTTTTTCGCCAACAATTTACCTATTACTACACCAAGGTTATTGGTCTCTGGTTCTTCTTACAGTTGCATAGAGCGGATTTCCACAAACTCCTCAAAAAAATTAAAGAGGTCGCTTTACTCAACAAAACGCGACTAAGTAGTCTAGGGAACTTAGCAACCTCTGTGCCAACCAAACAAGAATCAGATAAAACGAAAAAACGTGTGCGATGAGTGGCTTACGTTAAATGGCTTATGACGCCATCTACCAACGTTGTAATTTATACCGGCAGGTCAGAATTTTTTTCAAAATTCAGGGAATAGTCTAACCAAGGCGCTTCCCAAGCCAACTCGCAGCGATCGTTTTATTTCCTAAGCGATGCTGATCGACCCGCACGTTTTTTGATGTGTGCCAGAAGCCGCGTGGCTCCTGCCTCTGCCCCAAGGCCACCGGGTCGTGCCATGCCTTGCCTGAATCCAAGCAGGGCGTTGCTTTCAGGCATACTGCCTCGACGCAGCTTTCGTCGCGCTGCGGCGCTCGCGGCTAAACCCAAAGATCGGCCAACCGCACCGCGATATTCCCGGCCAGGCCCGGCACGAGAGTGATCGTATCGTCCGAATTTGTGACGTTTTCATACACGTCACCTTTTGGATCGGCATGCACTTCCACGCGCCGGTTTTGACAGTCCACGATCCAAAGTTCTGGCACACCGGCGCGCGCGTACAAAGGCGCCTTAATCTTGCGATCGTAGTTGTAAGTACTGTCC
>JALYOK010000096.1 GCA_030856925.1 Pseudomonadota bacterium | reverse complement strand
AGTTGTCGGGTCCGGCGCAGTCGGGCCTGAGGCAATGTGAGTCGGATCGTCGCCGGTGACATCGGAAATAATTAGCGCGGCAACCTCGGCGCCACGCGCGACGGCGGCCTGTGCGAGGCGCCCGCCTTGCATCCGCGAGAGGTGTTTGCGCACCGTGTTGATTTCCTGAATCGTCGCGCCGCACATCAACAACGATTCCGTGATCGCCTTCAGATCCGCCATCGACAAACCATCGACCGGTTGCGCCAATAAACTCGATCCTCCGCCGGAAACCAGCGCCAAGAGCCGGTCTCCTGGTTGCAACGCCTGAGTTTGCGCGAGGATTTCCTGCGCGGCTCGTTCGCCCGCTTGGTCGGGAACCGGGTGGCCCGCTTCGATCACGCGTACCTTTCTGGTCGACAACCCATGGCCGTAGCGCGTGATCACCAAACCTTCAAGCGGCGCATCGCTCGGCCAATTATCCTCAACGGCTTTCGCCATTGAAGCCGCGGCTTTGCCCGCGCCGATAACCAAAGTCTTGCCCTGCGTTAATGATGAACGACTCGGCAAATACGATGGTACGATTTTAAGCGGATCCGCCGCCGCAACTGCGATACGAAAACTTTCCCGCAAGAGTTCAGTTGCTAACATCATCGCCCCCCTAATTTGAGTGAATGTTGCAGAAACTGTCCGGTGTAACTCGCTTGGTTTTTAGCGATGTCTTCCGGTGGGCCTTCGGCGATGATTGCGCCGCCGCCGTCACCTCCTTCGGGGCCGAGATCGATGACCCAATCGGCCGTTTTGATCACGTCGAGATTGTGTTCGATGACGACCACCGTGTTACCGTGATCGCGTAAACGGTGCAGTACCTTCAGCAACAAATCGATATCGTGAAAGTGCAAACCGGTGGTCGGCTCGTCGAGAATGAAAAGGGTGCGGCCGGTGTCGCGCTTCGATAGTTCGAGCGATAGTTTCACGCGCTGGGCCTCGCCGCCGGACAAGGTGGTCGCGCTCTGTCCCAGGGTGATGTAGCCCAGACCCACGTCCAGCAAGGTGTGCAGCTTCCTCGCCACGACCGGTACAGGCTTGAAAAATGCGTAGGCCACTTCGACCGTCATCTCCAACACTTCCTGGATGGTCTTGCCCTTGTATTGAACTTCCAATGTCTCGCGGTTATAGCGCTTGCCGTGGCATACGTCGCACGGTACGTAAATGTCCGGCAAGAAATGCATCTCGACTTTGATGACGCCATCGCCCTGACATGCTTCGCAACGGCCACCCTTGACGTTGAACGAAAATCGTCCCGGCCCGTAGCCACGCTCGCGCGATTGCGGCACTTGCGAGTAAAGCTCGCGAATCGGCGTGAAAAGTCCTGTGTACGTTGCTGGATTGGAGCGCGGCGTGCGTCCGATAGGGCCTTGGTCGACGCTGATGACCTTGTCGAAAAATTCCAGGCCATGCATCGCATCGAACGGCGCGGGCTCCGCCACGCTGCCGTAGATGTGTCGCGCGATGGCGTTGTAGAGCGTATCGTTGATCAATGTCGATTTGCCGGAACCGGAGACGCCGGTGACGCACACCAGCAATCCGATAGGCAAGTTCAGGGTCACATGCTTGAGATTATTGCCGCGCGCGCCAAGCAACTGAAAATTCTTTTTGGCATCGGGCTTGGTGCGTTTCTTCGGCGTAGCGATCTTGATTTTGCCGCTCAAATATTGACCTGTCAGCGATGCCTTGTTAGCCTGCACCGCTTTGGGCGTACCTTCGGCGATGATACGGCCGCCGTGGACGCCGGCGCCAAGGCCGATGTCGATGACGTAGTCCGCCGCGCGGATAGCGTCTTCGTCATGTTCGACGACGATTACCGAGTTGCCGAGATCGCGCAGACGTTGCAGGGTTTCCAACAGACGATGGTTGTCGCGTTGATGCAAGCCAATGGAAGGTTCGTCGAGTACGTACATCACGCCGGTCAAACCGGAGCCGATTTGGCTCGCCAAGCGTATCCGCTGCGCTTCGCCGCCGGAGAGGGTATCGGCGGCACGGTCGAGCGACAGATATTCGAGGCCGACGTTGTTCAGGAACTGCAGGCGATTGGCGATCTCTTTCACGATCCTTTCCGCGATCGCATGCTTCTTGCCCTTGAGCCGCAGATGCTCGAAGAAGGTCATGCTTTGCTTCAACGGCTGACAAGATAGCTCGTGTATGGTGTGGTTGGCGACTTTCACGTGGCGTGCTTCCAGGCGCAGGCGCGTGCCTAGGCACTCCGGGCAAGGTTTGTTGTTGAGATATTTCGCCAACTCTTCGCGAACCAGCATCGAGTCGCTCTCCCGGTAGCGGCGCTCCAGATTAGGAATCACACCCTCGAATGGATGGGTGCGGGTGACGATCTTGCCGCGTTCCGTCGGATACTTAAAATCGATGCGTTCCTTGCCGCTACCTTGCAGGATGATTTCCTGACTCGGCTCAGGCAGTTCGTCAAACGGTTTGTCGAGATCGAAATTGTAATGCTGCGCCAGGCTCTGCAGCAGTTGAAAGTAAAAATGGTTGCGACGGTCCCAGCCTTTGATCGCGCCGCTCGCCAGACTTAAATGGGGAAAACCGACGATGCGCTTCGGATCGAAAAAATTGATTTCGCCTAAGCCGTCGCAGCGCTGACACGCGCCCATGGGATTGTTAAAGGAGAACAGCCGCGGCTCCAATTCCGGCAACGAGTAGGAGCAGATCGGGCAGGCGAATTTCGCCGAGAATAGGTGTTCTTTACCGCTATCTATTTCCACCGCCAGCGCGCGGCCGTCGGCATGCCGCAACGCAGTTTCGAACGATTCCGCCAAGCGCTGTTTTGCATCGGCGCTGACTTTGAGCCGATCGATGACAACTTCGACAGTGTGCTTTTTAGTTTTCTGCAGCTTCGGCAAATTGTCAATTTCACAAACTATCCCATCCACTCTAAAGCGCACAAAGCCTTGCGCCTGCAACTCCGCGAACAAATCCAACTGCTCGCCTTTACGGTCCACGACCAGCGGCGAGACGATCATGAGTTTGGTGTCTTGCGGCAGCGCCAGAACGTGATCGACCATTTGCGACACGCTTTGCGCTTCGAGCAACATTTCCGGATGATTCGGGCAATGAGGGTCGCCGACCCGAGCGAACAATAAACGCAAGTAGTCGTGGATTTCCGTCACCGTGCCGACCGTGGAGCGCGGGTTGTGGCTGGTGGCCTTTTGCTCGATGGAGATGGCGGGCGACAGACCCTCGATCAAATCCACGTCGGGTTTTTCCATCAACTGCAAAAACTGCCGTGCGTAAGCCGACAACGACTCCACATAGCGGCGCTGGCCTTCCGCGTAGAGTGTGTCGAACGCGAGCGATGATTTGCCGGAGCCGGACAGTCCGGTGATCACAACCAATTGGTTGCGCGGTATATCGAGATTGATGTTCTTGAGATTATGGGTGCGCGCGCCGCGAACCTTGATGTATTCCATGAATGAGCCCGAACGCCGGCCGAAACGTAAACCTGCTAATATACCCGAAACCCTGCGCCTCGCTCAAACTCCCCGATGTATTCCCCGAATAAGATGTCTCGCCAAGAGTTGCGCGCCACCGTCAGTCTCGCCGGTGTATTTGGTTTGCGCATGCTGGGCTTGTTCATCATTCTGCCGGTCTTCTCGCTGTATGCGGTGCAACTGGGCGGTGGCCAAAGCCACTTGCTCGTCGGCATCGCGCTCGGCGCCTACGGCATTACCCAAGCGGTTCTGCAAATCCCCTTCGGCTGGCTGTCGGACCGCTATGGCCGCAAGCCGGTAATCTATTTCGGCCTGATGTTGTTCGCCATCGGCAGTTTCGTCGCTGCCATGGCGGACAACATCTACCTCGTCATTCTCGGCCGCTTGATTCAAGGCGCGGGCGCGATCTCCGCGGTGGTGCAAGCGCTTGCCGCCGATCTCACTCGCAGCGAACACCGCACCAAGGCGATGGCGATTATCGGGGCGACCATCGGCGTGTCATTTGCGTTATCGATTATTCTAGGGCCGGTGTTGAATCATTGGATCGGCGTGCCTGGCATCTTCGTTATCACCGGCGCGCTCGCGTTGCTCGCGATCGTCCTGGTCGCGAAGGCGGTGCCGAATGAGCGCATCGCCGACGATGCCAATCCGCGTCGCGTCGACAAAAGCTTGCTCGGCCCGGTGCTGCGCGATCGCCAGTTGTTGCGCTTGAATTTCGGCATCTTCGCGCTGCATGCGGGCATGACCGCTCTATTCATCGTCACGCCGCTAATGCTCAAACAAAGCGGTCTCGCGGCCGATGATCATTGGCAGGTGTATCTGCCCGTGGTTCTGCTGTCTTTCGCGTTGATGATGCCGGCGGTGATGCGCGGCGACCAGCGCGGCGAGGGTAAGCGCATTTTTGTCGGCGCGATTATGGGATTGATAGTGGCGTTTTTCGTGCTGGCTGGGGCGGGGCAGCGCTTTTGGATGCTGTGTCTCGGGCTGCTCATTTTTTTTACGGCTTTCAACATTCTTGAAGCGAGCCTGCCGGCGTGGATATCAAAGTTGGCAACGACGGAAAACCGCGGCACGGCGTTGAGCGTGCATAGCATTTTTCAGTTTCTCGGTCCTGCCTTCGGCGGTTACGCCAGTGGCTGGCTGTTGGATCGCGCCGGGCCGTTCGCGGTGTATATTTTTTGTGCCGCGCTGGCGTTACTTTGGTGGCTGGTCGCGCTGCCGCTGCAGTCCTTGCCGCGCGAGGAAAATGATGGCAAGGTATGGGAAATTACGGAGGGGAAATAGTAATGGCATCACTCAATAAGGTTATGTTGATCGGAAATCTCGGTGCGGATCCCGAGGTTCGGTATTTGCCGAGCGGCGATGCGGTCACCAACATCCGCATCGCGACCACTGAAGCGTGGAAAGACAAGAGCTCGGGCGAGAAGAAAGAGGAAACCGAGTGGCATCGGATCGCCTTCTTCGGCAAGTTGGCGGAGATCGCCGGCGAGTATCTGAAAAAAGGCAACCCGGTCTATGTCGAGGGCCGCATCAAGACCCGCAAATGGCAGGATAAGGACGGCCAGGATCGCTATTCCACCGAGATTGTCGCCGACCGTATGCAGATGCTCGGCTCCCGCGGCGGCATGGGCGCGCCGTCGACCGGCGACATGGCCCAAGGCCAGCCCCTGTCCCAAGCCCAGCCTGAAGATCGCTCCAGCTCCTCGCCCGCCAAAACGTCCGAACCCAGCTCACCCAGCGCCAAATCGAGCGCGAAGTTCGATGATTTCGAAGACGATATTCCGTTTTAAACTTTTATTGTTCGAGATAGCAGTTCTGGAGAGGGCGCGATGAAAATTTTGCTGGCCGACGACCATACGCTGTTCCGCGAAGCGATGTTGCATCCGTTGCGGCAACTGGATGCGAGCGGGGAAATTTTCCAGGCAGGCACCGCCACTGAAGCGCTCGCCATCGCCCAGGACAAATCGGATTTGGACCTGGTGTTGCTCGATCTCAACATGCCCGGCATGGACGGGCTCACGGCGGTGATGACTTTCCGCGACCGTTTCCCCGATTTGCCGCTGGTGGTGCTATCTGCCAACGAGGAACACGACAATATTCAAGCGGTGCTCGATGCGGGCGCCATGGGTTTCGTGCCGAAATCCTCGAGTACTCAAGTCATGCTCGGCGCACTGCGCCTAGTGTTGTCCGGCGGGCCCTACATTCCGCCCATGTTGTTGCAGCGCGCACAATACACC
>JALYOK010000268.1 GCA_030856925.1 Pseudomonadota bacterium | reverse complement strand
TCGATAAGCCCGCCAAGAATTTTTTGCGCTTGCTGGCGCGCCTGATAGACTGTGAGGCTACTGACGTCGCCGATAGTGATCCTTGCCGGCCTGGACTTGTCCTTGTCCCACTTGTCGATCACATAGGATTTCTTGCCGCTGGGCGTGACTCGAACGGCAAGACCGGCCTGCTCGGAGTCGCGATAGAGCACTTGCCCGCAGGAAGGGATGTGCAGTTTTTCGATCCCGGTGAGTGTCAGTTTAAGGATTGGCATTTTCTGATCTTTCGTTAGTGATGGCGTTCATGTATAGCCTATGTATAGAGTATCACGCACAAGTGAAACAAACCAGTACAAATGGAAGCAAGCCAGGAACAATGCTAGCTCATTGAAAACGCTATATAAACACTAGAGATATCGAGAAAACCGAAGAATTACAAAGAGATGGGAAAAGGTGTTGAAACTGATTCGTAATCAGTAGGTCGGAGGTTCGACTCCTCTCGTCAGCACCAACCTCTCAATATCCATCTGCTCACTCTGAAATGGATCGGCGCATGAGTAAAGCCTTTACCAAAGAAAACGACGATGCGCCGGAAGACGACGAAGGAGAAGGTATCGCTTCGTTACCCGCCGGCAGCAAGAACTACATGACGCCCACCGGCCATACGCACATGCGCGCGGAATTCGATCAACTTTGGAAAACGGAACGGCCTCAATTGGTGGAGACCATCGCCTGGGCCGCCTCCAACGGCGACCGCTCGGAAAACGGCGATTACATCTACGGCAAGCGCCGCTTGCGGGAAATCGACCGGCGCCTGCGTTATTTGGGTAAGGGCTTGGAGAACGCCGAGGTCGTCGATCCCGCGTTTCGCGAAGAGACCGACCAGATTTTCTTTGGCGCAACCGTGAAAATCGTCGACGATCAAAACGAAGAGTCGACCTATACGATCGTTGGTATCGACGAAGCCGACCTCAGTAAGAATCACATATCGTGGATATCGCCGATGGCCCACGCACTCTTGAAGGCACGCGAAGGCGATACGGTGATGCTCATGACGCCCGCTGGACGGCGCGAGTTGCAAATTTTGGAAGTGCGTTACGAACCTGTGTAGTGTTTGGTGGATCCGCTGCACTTGATCCACCTACCCATTTTGGGTTTGGCGGGTTGCCCCACCCTAAATACTTTTCTTGTACTCAAAGCAATTCCGGCGAAATTACCGCGTGCAGCAATGTTTCCATCTCCATGCCCTCGCCGCGGGTGCGGAACCACCATATCGCGCCTTTTTTGATCTGTCCATCGGCCTCTTTTCCCGCCAAAAATAACGATGCGACGCGGCCCAGCGTGGGCTGATGGCCAACGATAATGATCGTGCCTTCGCCGCCCGGCCATCCTGCGATATTAATCACATCGAGAGCGCTGGCGCCGACGGCGATGTCCGGCGAGATTTCGAAATCGTTGACCAAGGCCTGGGCCGTTTGCTGGGCGCGCAACGCCGTGCTCGCGACCACGCGCACACGGCCTTTCACGTGTTCCCGCAACCACTTCGCCATGGCTCGCGCCTGTCGCCGGCCCCTGGTCGTGAGTACGCGCGCATCGTCGGGCGCGGTGTTTTCCGCTTCGGCATGGCGCCACAAAATCATATCCATATCAGGTCACCAAAATGTTTGCTGTTGAAGAAATAGATCGTAGGCCCTGGGCAAATGGGCCAAATGGCCATGACCCACGCCTAACAGCCATGCCTCCACCATCGCCAGAGCTTGGTCATTTTTTTCGATCGCCACCTGGGACAGAATAGTTTTTGTCGTCGCGGCGTCATTCAAGACGCCAAGGATACCCTGCAGATTTGCGAGTTCCTGAATGTAGGGCTTGCTGCGTTTTGCCGGAAACAAAGGAGAGAAAAATTCCGCCGCGTAGCGTAACCGCTTGCCGCTGATGCGGACACGGTGGCGCTCCTCAGGGCTGAGCTCCAGCAAATGATTCGCACGCCGGATGAGTTGTTTACGATGGCGTTTCAAGGCGGTGCGGGCGAACTCCGGAAGCCTGATGGTTTCGCTCGCGTCGGGGGGATCGGTTGCTTGACGGGACATAGCGACGAGCCATGCGCCGAGGCCGATCAGCAATCGTTGGTAGCGCACCGATTGCACCGCTGCGCGGCTCGCCGCCATCGCAGCTTCGCGTCTCGCTGCAACTTGATCGCGCACCTGCGCGAGACCCGGGTGGCTTGGCCACGCTGCCGTCAACTGCGGCAGGGTTTCGTGCAGGAAAACGTCGAAGTCCCGCGTCGCGCCTAATTGGCCACCCAACCAGCGCAACTCATCGACCGTTGGAT
>JALYOK010000083.1 GCA_030856925.1 Pseudomonadota bacterium | reverse complement strand
CACGGTGGCGCTCCTCAGGGCTGAGTTCCAGCAAATGATTCGCACGCCGGATGAGTTGTTTGCGATGGCGTTTCAAGGCGGCGCGGGCGAACTCCGGAAGCCTGATGGTTTCGCTCGCATCGGCGGGATCGGTTGCTTGACGGGACATAGCGACGAGCCATGCGCCGAGGTCGATTAGCAATCGTTGATAGCGCGACGATTGCACCGCCGCGCGGCTCGCTGCCATTGCGTCGTCTCGTAGCACTGCAACCTGGTCGCGTATCCGCGCCAGACCAGGGTGGCTTGGCCACGCGGCTGTCACTGGCGGTAGGGTTTCTTCCAGGAAAACGTCGAAGTCCCGCGTGGTCCCGAGTTGTCCACCCAGCCATCGCATTTCATCGACGATTGCATTCGTTCTCTCGGCATCGAGATTATCGGAAAAGAGACGAATAACGGTACGTAGACGCCGAATGGCGACACGCAATTGATGCAGATATTCCGGATCCTCGCCCGCCGCGCATCCAACCTCGTTAGCCGTCATGTGATCCATGCACGCAGTGGCGATCGCGACGAAGCCCTGCTGCGCCGTCATGCGCTTATCCAGGGCAGCCGGTCTGGCCTTGACCGGCTTCGTCACCGTACCGAGCGCCAGCGCAAAGCCGCGTGCGGCCTTGCTGTCACGCGCGAGCGTTAGCGGCACATGCTCCAAAAGCGAGCGAACGAAATCGAAAAGCGCAGCGGGGTCGCCGACGATGATTTCGAGTTCCAACTCGGCGATGGTCGCCTCAAGGCTACCCGCGATGATCTTGCCACGATCGAGCGAGAATTCGCATTGGGCGCCGTCGCTCAATTGCAGCACGCGGCTCAAGCGCGCGAAATCCGTGACGAACACCTGCTGTAGCGCCGCCCCATCGAGTATCTTTTCCAGCAAAGATTTAAGCGCCGCATCCGGCAGGCGGCTGAAGTCGAGCGTATTCTCGGTCGTTTCGCTTTCCCATTCGGGGCGCTCGTGCAGTCCGGCGATGACGCGGCCTTCGGTCTTAATCGTTTGCAACCATTTGCGCCCGACCTGGCGCAGGCGCACCGCGATTCCTTGACGGTGCAAGCGATGATCCGCCGTATCGTAGTAGGTATTCCGCAGCCGCTGGCTGGGAATTTTTTTCAACGTCACTGCGTTCAACATCGGCAACCGCATCAGCCGCCAAATATCGCGCTCGGCGATCCGGAGCTTGAGTTCGATCTCGTTGCTCATGCTCGCCTCAACGCAGCGTGGCCAGTTCGGCGATCAAGGTTTCCTGAGCCGAGTAAAGCTTACCGCGGCGGGTGAGTTTGCGCCGGTAGTCGCCATCCGAAGTCATTTCCCAGGTATGGCAGTTATCCTTTAGGTAGGGGCTCAATCCTTCGTTGATCACCCGCCGTTTCACTTTGTCATCCAAGATCGGGACCGCCACTTCGATGCGGCGAAAAAAATTTCGCTCCATCCAGTCGGCGCTGGAGAAATACACATCGGCTTGCTTGTTATTGTGAAAATAGTAGATGCGCGTGTGCTCTAGAAAGCGTCCCAGGATCGAACGCACGCAAATATTCTCCGACAGCCCTGGCATTCCCGGCCGCAGGGTACAGACACCACGAATGATCAGGTCGATCGTCACTCCCGCTTGCGAGGCTGCATAGAGTGCCTTGATGACCTTGGGCTCCGTCAGTTGATTCAGCTTGGCGATAATCTTCGCGGGCTTGCCTTCGGCGGCGTGTTTGGCTTCTTGCTCAATGGCTTTGATGACGCGGGAGTGTAAGTTAAAAGGCGCTTGCCACAGATGATGCAGCTTGCCCGCCTTGCCGAGACCGGTGAGTTGCATAAACACTTCGTTCACGTCGGCACATATCTCGTCGTTGCACGTGAGCAGACCGAAATCCGTGTAGAGCTTGGAGGTGCGCGCATGGTAGTTCCCGGTGCCCAAATGCACGTAGCGTTTCAACACGCCTTCCTCGCGCCGCACCACCATGGCCATCTTGGCGTGGGTCTTGTAGCCGAAGACGCCGTAGACAACATGGGCGCCGACTTCTTCCAAGCGCGCCGCCCAGTTTATGTTTGCCTCTTCGTCGAAACGCGCAAGCAACTCCACGACCACGGTAACTTCCTTGCCGCGCGCCGCCGCGGCGATCAGCGCTTCGATCAGATCCGATGCGCGCCCGGCACGGTACACCGTCTGCTTAATCGCGACCACGTGGGGATCAGACGCTGCCTGCTGAATGAATTCCACCACCGGCGCGAAGGATTGGAACGGGTGGTGTAGCAGAATGTCCCCTTTGTGAATCGCCGCGAATATATCGCTTGCCTTGATGATCTCGGTCGGTAAACCCTGATCGAAAACGGGGAACTTGAGTTCCGGCCGCTCCACTGAGTCGGGAACGTGAACGAGCCGGCCCAGATTCACCGGGCCATTCACGCGATACAAGTCCTCTTGTTCCAAACCAAACTGTTGCAGCAAGAATTCCGTCATTTCCGGCGAGCAGTTGTCCGCCACTTCGAGGCGCACGGCATCGCCGAACTGGCGCTGGGTCAATTCCCCTTGCAGCGCCAAGCGCAGGTTCTTGATGTCTTCTTCTTCCAGGTCAAGTTCGCTATTGCGCGTGACTTGGAACTGGAACCAGCCTGTGGCATTCATGCCCGAAAAGAGATCGTTGACATGCTCGTGCAAGATGGAAGATAGGAACACAAAGCCGTATTCCACCCCAGCGAGGTTCTCGGGAAGCCGCACCAGACGCGGCAGTGCGCGCGGCGCTTGCAGCACTGCGGTGCCGGAGTTGCGGCCGAACGCATCTTTGCCCGTCAGCGCCACGGCGAAATTGAGGCTCTTGTTGAGCAACTTGGGAAACGGGTGAGCGGGATCGAGGCCGATGGGTGTCAACACCGGCATGACCTCGCGCAGGAAATAAGCTTTGATCCAGGCGCGCTGGTCTTCCGTCCATTCGGCACGATAATAAAAGCGGATGTTCTCCTGTTTAAGTGCGGGCAGAATCACTTCATTGAACAGGCGATACATACGCTCCACCAGGGCTTGCGCCCGGGGCGCAACCAGCCGAAAGGTCTCCTGGGGCGTCAGGCCATCGGGATTCAGGGTCGGCGCGCGATAATGCATCTGCTCCTTAAGTCCTGCGACGCGAATCTCGAAGAATTCGTCGAGATTGGAATCGGCGATCGACAGGAAACGCAAACGCTCCAACAAGGGATAGTCCTCGTCCTCCACGAGATCGAGAACCCGTTGGTTAAAGGCGAGATAGCCCAGCTCCCGGTTGAGAAATTGGGAGTCGTGTGTCATGTTGGGGTGAGGTTTGGTAGATTTATTGATCATGAGGGTAGCAGTGCTTTATTACGTTTATGTGACATCGGAAATAAACCCGCCCGCGGCATTGTTGCGTGGCAGAATAACGCACCCTGAAGCAGCGCCCATGGCGCGACGCGCCTACCTTTTGATACCATGAACGAATTTTCAACCATTGCTGCCGTCGACCTAGGTTCCAACAGTTTTCGCCTCCAAGTCGCGCGCGTGGAAGAAGACCACATCTATCCGCTCGACTCACTCAAGGAAACAGTGCGGCTGGCCGCGGGACTGTCCGATGATAAGTCCTTAAGCGAGGATGCTCAAGAGCGCGCGCTGACGTCACTCAAGCGTTTTGGCGAACGGTTGCGAGGCATGCCGCCGGATTCGGTGCGTGCAGTGGGCACTAATACTCTGCGGGTCGCGAAAAATTCCGACGCGTTTTTACGCAAGGCGCAGAAGGCGTTGGGTTTTCCCATCGAAGTGGTCGCCGGCCACGAAGAGGCGCGTCTGATTTACCTCGGTGTGGTGCACGGTCTACCGCCGCAACGCGATCGTCGTCTGGTGGTCGACATCGGCGGGGGCTCAACAGAATGCATCATAGGGCGTGGTTTCCAACCCCTGCGGGTGGAAAGTTTGTACATGGGCTGTGTCGGCTTCAGTAAACGTTATTTCGGCGACGGTAAGTTGTCCGTAAGAGCTTTTAAAGAGGCGGAGATCGCCGCCGCAACGGAGCTCGAAACCATTGTCCATGACTTCACCCCCAACGAATGGAAAGATGCCATCGGTTCCAGCGGAACCGCGCGCGCCATCGCCGAGGTATTGGAGGCAGGCAACCCGAGCGCCGACGGCATCACACCCAAGGGCATGGCTTGGATCAAGGATAAGTTGCTCCGCGCCGGCGACGTGCGCAAGCTCGACTTGCTCGGCTTGCGCGACGATCGTAAACCCGTCTTCGCCGGCGGCTTCGCCATCATGTCGGCCGTGTTCCGGGAACTGCGGATCCAAGTCATGCACACCACCGAATGCGGCCTGCGCGACGGCGTACTGTGGGACATGCTCGGCCGCATTCAGCATCGCGACGTGCGTGACGCAACGGTGAAACATTTCATGCGCCGTTACCGCGTCGATTATCCACAAGCGGCACGAGTGGAAAAACTCAGCGCCGCCTTGTTCAGACAACTTGCGGCGCACCATCCCGGTCCGGAACAGCAGTTAAAAAACTTGGCGTGGGCAGCACGGCTGCACGAAGTCGGTCTCTCCGTCTCCTATCCAAGCTTTCACAAACACTCTGCTTACATTTTGGGCAATGCCGATATGCCCGGCTTTTCCAAAATGGAGCAAGCGAGTCTCGCCCGCTTGGTATTGGGCTGCCGGGGTTCGCTCACCAAGCTTGCGCCCTTGATAGAAAACCCGGAAGACTGGCTCCCGGTGCTGGCGCTGCGCCTTGCTGTATTGCTGCATCGTGGCCGCATGACGACCCGTATGGGCGAAGTGCGGCTAGATTATCCCGGCAAGGAAATTGTTCTCGGTATCGACGCCGCCTGGCTGGAACGCAATCCCCTTACGGCCGCGACAGTGGAAGCGGAAGTTAGAATTTGGAAGAGTGTCAATTTGCGGCTTGAATTTGAAAACTATCGCAAGAGCGACGAATTGCGAAGCGAATAATCCAGCCCCCTCTTTCTCAATTGCAGGATGCACGCCTGAGAGCCGCACCAGTATTGGCTCCCAGCCCAACGATTTAACATTGAGTGGGGGCGCGCTCGCGAGCACGCGACATTTCGTGCCGAGAATCTGCGAAAATGTAGCTTTAGTTGGCCGTATTCGGATTTTTGAAATTGATGAAGACGCAAAGCCGGCAAACATCGGCCCAGGAAGAAAGGCGCTTTCAAGCCTGCCTGAAGGCGCCGTTCGGCGTGTTGGGAATACGCACCGATGGCGATTATTTGACTCACATAGAATTTTTACCGCGCAGACATCCCGCGCTCGAGCCATTAACGCCGGCAGCGGCTCTCGCGTGCGAGCAGCTTCTGGCCTATGTGGAGGACCCCGATTTTCACTTCACCTTGCTTTTGAGCGTTGAAGGCACCTTGCACCAAATGGCCGTTTGGCGGGTCATGCAGTCTATTCCTCGCGGGGAAACCCGCACTTACGGCGAACTGGCTCGGACAATCAAATCCGCACCGCGCGCCGTGGGCCAAGCCTGCGGAAAAAATCCCGTGCCGATTATCATTCCCTGCCATCGCATCGTCAGCAGCAGCGGCACAGGCGGATTCATGGGCGCCCAAAGCGGGGACCCGATCAAGATCAAGCAGTGGCTGCTTTCCCATGAGCGAAAATGAGGCTGTGCTCGATCGGTTTTGCGATGCGTTATGGCTGGAACAGGGTCTGGCGCGTAACACGCTCGCAAGTTATCGCCGCGACTTGATGCAATTTTCCGTCTGGCTCGTCGAACACGAAAACAAGCCCCTGATGCAAGGCAAACCGTCTGACATCCAATCCTATCTCGCGCAACGCATCATCCACGATCGTGCCAAAGCAAGCACTACCGCGCGATTGCTGTCGAGCTTGAAACGTTTTTATCAGTACGGCGTGCGTGAAGGCAAGATCGACGGTGATCCGACCCTGCATATCGCCGCGCCAAAGTTGCCGCGCTCGTTACCTAAAAGCCTGAGTGAAGCGGACGTCGAGTCGCTGTTGATGGCGCCGGAAGTCGACGCGCCGCTGGGTTTACGCGATCGCGCAATGCTCGAGACGCTTTACGCAAGCGGCCTCAGGGTATCGGAACTCGTTGGGCTCAACGTTGTGCAACTGAGTCTAGATTCGTCGGTCATCAAAGCGCTTGGCAAAGGATCAAAGGAGCGTTTGGTGCCGATCGGCGAAGAAGCCCTTGCGTGGGTTACAAAATATCTCCGCGAAGCCCGCCCTGTCTTACTCGCCGGCAAGTCGAGCGATGCGCTGTTCGTCACCGCGCGCGGCAGCGCCATGTCGCGTCAGGCATTCTGGTATTTGATCAAACGTTACGCGATCGTCGCGGCTATCAGCAAACCGATCTCACCTCACACCCTGCGCCACGCCTTTGCCACCCATCTCATCAACCATGGCGCGGACCTGCGCGTGGTGCAATTGCTGCTCGGCCATTCGGATATTTCTACCACACAAATCTATACCCATGTCGCGCGCGAGCGGCTCAAACAATTGCACAAGGAACATCATCCGAGAGGGTAAGGGGAATTCCGCGCAACGACGTGGCCCAAGGCCAGCCCCCAGACGGGCGCCGCAGTAGTTTTTCAACAACCCCTAAATTCGACAGCGCTCGCCAACGGCGATACCATAGCAATCCTTCGTCAGCGTCATCCCAGGCTATCTGCATGGCCGTTAAACCACACAGCAAAATAACCGTCGCAGACTATCTGACACTCGAATCCGGTACATTGGAAAAACATGAATATTTCCAAGGCGAGGTGTTTGCCATGGGCGGGGCGGGCGCGATTCATAATCTTGTTCTTGCGAACATTATTCGCGAATTGAGCTCACAGCTCAGGAAAACGCCTTGCCTTGTTCACCCGAGCGATCTCCGCGTCAAAGTCAGTAACACTGGACTCTACACCTACCCAGATGCGATCGTTGTTTGCGATAAACCCAATCTGGAGCAACCGGGCGATACGCTACTCAATCCGACAGTGATTATCGAGGTTCTCTCGGATTCAAGCGAACTCTATGACCGCGGTAGGAAGTTCGAACATTATCGAACGCTGACTACACTCAACGAATACTTGCTTGTAGATCAGCGCGCACCGAAAATGGAACTCTACAGCCGCCAGCCGCAACAACGTTGGTTGTTGTCGGCAGCGAATTCGTTGGCGGAAAGTATTTCGATTCCGTCCATCCGCTGCGATCTGACATTAGCGGACGTTTATCACAAGGTCGAGTGGTCCTCTGCGGAGTAGTCGATTGCAGTTATGAGTGAGTTGCTGGTCGCGATCGGTTCTTATCTGTTAGGTTCGATCTCCTTCGCTGTCATCGTCAGTCGCATGTTCGCGTTGCCCGACCCGCGAAGCTATGGTTCTAATAATCCCGGCGCAACGAATGTGCTGCGCACCGGCAACAAGCTCGCCGCCGCATTAACTCTGCTCGGAGACGCGCTTAAAGGTTGGCTCGCCGTGGCAATGACCTGGAGAGCCGTACCCTTATTGGGTCTTGGCGAAATGCATATCGCGCTCGCAGCGTTGTTTGTATTTCTCGGCCATCTGTTTCCGGTGTTCTATCAATTCAAGGGCGGCAAAGGCGTAGCAACCGCCCTCGGTTTATTGCTGGCGCTGGACTGGCGAGTGGGCGGTACGGGCGCGGTGATTTGGCTGGTCTTGTTCGCGTTGAGCCGAACGTCGTCCGTTGCCGCGCTCGTTGCGTGCGGGGCGACGCCAATTGTTGCGTACTATCTACGGGGTGCGGATTTGCGGACCGGCGTAATTTTGCTTGTGTCGCTATTGGTGATATGGCGCCACAAGGATAATATTGCGCGCTTGCTGATGCGACGCGAAACCCGCATAGGGGACTCGAAGTCGTCGCGCTGACCTTTGTTGCGACTCGCTTATGTGGAATAACCACACTCGCTTGCCGCGTCGCGCCTGCCACCCGGCAGACTCCTGCGCAACCGCGAGGGACTTAAGCAGAGGTTCCTTACTTCCTTAACCGTTGAAATAGCGATTGCAAACTATTGTAAAATTTATATAATTCATCATTCAGCATTACTGTTCGTCGCCAAATTCATCGATCAGTCTATGACCGACTTCCGCCAGGAGTTTATCGGGTTCGCGGTAAAACACGGGGTAATTCGTTTTGGAGAATTCAAGACCAAGGCCGGTCGGATGTCGCCCTATTTTTTTAACGCAGGATTGTTCAATGATGGATTGTCAATGTCTACCTTGTCGGGTTACTACGCCCAGGCGGTCAAAGCTTCCGGCATACCGTTCGATATGCTGTTCGGGCCCGCCTACAAAGGCATCCCGCTCGCCACGGGCGCAGCGATCGCTTTGGTGGAGAAATACGATCGCAATGTCCCGTTCGCATACAACCGCAAAGAGGCGAAAGACCATGGCGAAGGCGGAAATGTTATTGGCGCACCTTTGAAAGGACGAGTCTTGATAGTCGATGACGTGATTTCTGCAGGCACATCGGTGCGTGAGACAATCGATTTGATCGGAGCCAACGGCGCCAAGCCCGCCGGCGTAGTGATCGCGCTAGATAGAATGGAATATGGGCTCTCGTCCGAATTGTCGGCGGTGCAAGAAGTAGAGCGTGAGTTTGGCATCCCCGTTATCAGCGTCGCAAGTCTCGATGATCTGGTTCAGTTTCTTAAATCTGAACCTCAATATCAATCGGATTTGGAGGCCGTTCTATCCTATCGCCGACAGTATGGCGTCGATTAAACATTTCGCATTATGCGCCGGACTCTGCTTAAGCAGCCTTGGGTTAGCGGGTAAAGGCGCGGCCGCAACCTATAAGTGGGTGGACGAAAAAGGTGTTACTCATTACAGCGATACGCTACCGCCGGATAATTCTAAAAATGCCAATATCCAGCTCGATAAACGCGGTATTGTCAAGAAAAAAACTGAACGCGCCCTAACGGCAGTCGAAGTTAAAGCCAAACAAGAGGAAACCCAACGGCTTAAAGAGGAAGAGATCAAGGCCAAACAGCAAAAGCGTTTAAATGAAATCATGCTGGCCACGTACGCCGCCGAAAGCGAGATTGATTTGGTGCGCGACAGATCGCTGGAACCCTATGATGGCAAAATCCACTTAGCGCGGGAACGTATCGAACTGTTGCAACGACAACTCATCGATCAAAACAAACAATTGGCGTCATTTTCCGGCACAACCCCCACCGCAAAGAAGAAAACGCCGCCGCCTAGACTCAAGAAAGAAATCGCTGCCGTTTCGAAAGAAATCTCCACGCTGGAAAAATCGATCAAGGAACTGGAAAACGAAAAGTCTCAGATGGTCGTCAAATATAGTGACGACAAACGTCGTTTCCGTGAATTGAAAGCGGCAGGCGGGCCAAAAATGCGCTCAGGTGGCGCGGTCGATCGCAGCAGCGTTTCTATTTGGGTTGAAGTGGCAAGTCCGTTAGCGAAGGACTGTTTTGCGAATTGGCAGGATAGCCTGGGCGGAGGCGCCTACGCCGTGTTCGCGGAAATCAAGCGTGACGCCGAATCTGCGGAACTCGTTCTTGACACGCGGGTGAGAAAGAACACCGGCGAATTCGTAACCATCACAGCGAACTGTCCGCTGAAATCCGACGGCAGCTTTGATGTTGAGGCAATACGCATCAAACGCACTCGCTACCAGAGCGGCAAAGACTTGTAGGGGTAGTCCAGCGGACTAATCGAATCCCGCCGACTCCCGAAGTATTTCTCATCTGGATAATTTGCGTTTCAGCAACTCGCTAAGCTGCTGCGGATTGGCTTTTCCCTGCGTCGCTTTCATAGCCTGCCCCACGAAAAAGCCCAACACCTTCTCCTTTCCGCTGCGATATTCGTCAACCTGTGCAAGATTTTTCTCCAGTATTTCATCGAGAATTTTTTCCAGAGCGCCGCCGTCGGAAATCTGTTTCAAACCTCGCGCTTGGATAATGGCGTCGGCCTCGCCGCCTTCATGCCACATTGCATTGAAGACTTCCTTGGCCATCTTGCCCGAAATCGAGCCATCGGCAATACGCCGGATCAATCCGGCCAGTCGTTGACTGGAAATCTCGCTGGCGCTGAATTCCAGATCCGCCTCGTTCAGCGCGCTGGCGAGGTCGCCCATCATCCAGTTTGCGCAAAGTTTCGCCTCCCCTCCAACCGTTTGCTGGAGCGACTCAAAATAACTCGCCCTTTCCCGTGACGCGGTTAATGCAGCGGCGTCATTTGGCGACAGACCATAAACCGAAACAAAACGCGCCTGCATCTCACCTGGCAATTCCGGCATCGTTCGGCGCACCTCTTCTATCCACGTCGCTGAAACTTCCAGCGGCAACAGGTCCGGATCGGGAAAATATCGGTAGTCCTGCGCGTCTTCTTTCGAGCGCATGGAGCGGGTTTCATCTTTGTCAGGATCGTACAAGCGAGTTTCTTGAACGATCTTGCCGCCGTCCTCGATTATTTCGATCTGGCGGTGTGCTTCATACTCGATCGCCCGTTCCATGAATCGGAATGAGTTGAGGTTTTTGATCTCACAACGAGTGCCGAACTGAGTATCGCCCAGACGGCGCACCGAAACGTTCGCATCGCAGCGGAAAGATCCTTCCTGCATATTGCCGTCGCAGATATCGAGCCAGCGCACCAGGGTATGGAGTGCCTTGGCATAGGCAACCGCTTCTCGCGAGCCCCGTAGTTCCGGTTCCGAAACGATTTCCAGCAGCGGCGTACCGGCCCGGTTTAAGTCGATTCCCGATAGCCCGTGGAAGTCTTCATGCAAGGACTTGCCGGCGTCCTCTTCCAAATGAGCACGGGTAAGCCGTATGGTTTTCTCCCCATCTACCGTCGCGAAGGTCATTGACCCGCCGGAGACCACCGGCAATTCATACTGGCTAATCTGATAGGCCTTGGGCAAATCGGGATAAAAATAATTCTTGCGCGCGAACACCGAACGCGGTGCGATTCGTCCGCCCACCGCGAGACCGAAGCGAATTGCGCGGTCGACGGCCCCGCGATTCGCCACCGGTAAAACGCCGGGCAGCGCGACATCGACGATACAGGCCTGCGTGTTCGGCGCCGCTCCAAATGCAATGGAAGCGCCGGAAAACATTTTCGATTGGGTAGTTAACTGCGCATGGGTTTCGAGCCCGACGACGATTTCCCATTGCATCATGCGGCTCCGGCTGCTAAGTCTGGGATGCGTTGATGCCAGTCTGTCGCGAGTTGGTATTGATGAGCGACGTTAAGCATTTTTGCTTCGGTGAAATAGTTGCCTATAATCTGCAATCCGACCGGCCGGCCGTTGCCTGAGAAACCGCATGGAACGGACATCCCCGGCAATCCCGCAAGATTGACCGCGATGGTGTAAATATCGTTCAAATACATCTCGACCGGATCACCGCTCTTCTCGCCGAAATCGAACGCCACCGATGGTGACGTCGGCCCGATGATCACGTCGCAGTGCTTGAAAGCTTCGCTGAAATCGTTGGCGATAATGCGGCGTATTTTTTGCGCCTGCAGGTAATAGGCGTCGTAATAGCCATGGGACAACACGTAGGTTCCGATCATGATGCGGCGTTTGACCTCCGCGCCAAAACCTTGCGCACGAGTTTTCTCATACATGTCGGTTAGGCCGTCGTATTCCGGCGCACGATAACCGTAGCGCACGCCGTCAAAGCGCGCCAGGTTGCTCGACGCTTCCGCCGGGGCGAGAACGTAATAAACCGGCACCGAGAGTTCCGTCTTTGGTAATGAAATGTCGAGCGTAACCGCGCCGAGCTTGCGATACTCCGCCAGCGCACCCTCGACGGCCCTGCCTACCTCGGGATTCAAGCCGGAAGAAAAATACTCTTTGGGTAGGCCGATCCTCAGCCCGACCAGCGGGCGCTGCAAGTCACGCGGGTAGTCTTCTTTGGCCCGATCCAAACTGGTCGCATCCCGGACGTCGAAGCCAGCCATGGTGTTGAGCAGCAGCGCGCAGTCTTCGGCGCTCCGCGCGATCGGTCCGGCTTGGTCCAGGCTGGACGCGAAGGCGATCATGCCAAAACGCGAACACAATCCATAGCTCGGCTTCAGCCCCGTCACACCGCACCACGCCGCCGGCTGTCGGATGGAGCCGCCGGTATCGGTACCCGTCGCGACCGGCGCCATCCGAGCGGCAACGGCGGCAGCGGAGCCACCCGAACTACCGCCCGGCACGGCTTTAACATCCCATGGATTTTTCACCGGACCAAAGTAAGAAGTCTCGTTGGATGAGCCCATCGCAAACTCGTCCATGTTGGTTTTGCCAACGATCACGGCGCCCGCTTGATTAAATTGTTCGATGACGTGGGCATCGTAAGGAGAAACGAAGTTGTAAAGCATTTTCGACCCGCACGTCGTAAGCCATCCTTTGGTGCAAAAAATGTCCTTGTGGGCGACGGGGATACCGGTCAACGCTTCACCTTGGCCGGCTGCCAGGCGTTGATCGGCTTGCCGCGCCTGGGCAAGGCTAGCTTCTTCATCAAAGGTGACAAAGGCGTTGAGCCTGGGATTGAGCGCAGCGGCGCGACCCAAGAAAAATTGCGTCAGTTCAACGCTGGAAATCTGCCTGCTCGCGAGCGCGTCAGATAATTGTCTAAGGCTTGAGTTCAGCATGGTCTATGCAATGAAAACGAATGGCGCGGCCTTGCCGGATTGGCTGGCGGAGCTTCTGATTATTCGAAGACTTTTGGGACCAGATATAATCCGGCTTCCACTTGCGGAGCGACGCTTTGAAGCAGTTGCCGTTGATCCGTTTCCGTGACCCGATCCTCGCGCAACCGCTGGGTCATGCCCTCTGAGTGGGACATGGGCGCCACGTGGGTGGTATCCACCGCCTGCATCGTTTCGATCAATCGGAAAATATTGCTCAACTCCCCACGTATCGTTTCGGTTTCCTGATCGGATACGGCGATTCGGGCAAGCCGGGCGATACGTTTGATGTCGGCTTCGGTCAATTCCATAGAAAATGCTCAAAAAAAGTGCGCTAGCGCTTTAATTCATTGAAGACATTAGAGTATCATAACGGCCTACGATAACTTAAGCATTTGCTGGCAAACCCTATATGTTCGGTTTTTTGCGCGGTTTTTTCTCTACGGACTTGGCCATCGATTTGGGCACGGCCAACACGCTGATCTACGTTCGAGGTAAGGGCATCGTCCTTGACGAGCCGTCGGTCGTCGCCATCCGGCAGGAAGGCGGGCCTAACGGCAAGAAGATGATCCTTGACGTTGGCTTGGCGGCTAAACAGATGCTGGGCCGCACGCCGGGTAATATTACGGCAATCCGGCCGATGAAGGACGGTGTGATCGCAGACTTCACCGTGACCGAACAAATGCTGAAGCAATTCATCAAGCGAGTACATAACTCCAACATGCTCGCCCCCAGTCCGCGCATCATCATCTGTGTCCCCTGCGGTTCGACTCAAGTGGAGCGGCGCGCAATCAAGGAGTCGGCATTGGGCGCCGGCGCCCGCCAAGTCTATTTGATCGAAGAGCCGATGGCGGCCGCCATCGGCGCAGGGTTGCCGGTCGCGGAACCGACCGGGTCAATGGTGGTGGATATCGGTGGCGGCACCACGGAAGTCGGCGTAATCTCACTGGGCGGAATTGTCTATGCCTCGAGCGTGCGCGTCGGCGGCGACAAGTTTGACGAAGCCATCATCAATTACATCCGCCGTAACTATGGCATGCTGATCGGGGAAGCCACCGCCGAACAAATCAAAAAGGAAATCGGTTCGGCATTCCCTGGCTCAGAGGTCAAGGAAATGGAAGTCAAGGGCCGTAATCTGGCCGAAGGTATTCCGCGCAGTTTTACGATCTCTTCGAACGAAATTCTGGAAGCGCTGACGGACCCGCTTAACAGCATCGTCGGCGCCGTCAAACAAGCTTTGGAACAAACACCGCCGGAACTCGGCGCGGATATTGCCGAAAAAGGCATGGTTCTGACCGGTGGCGGCGCTCTGCTTCGAGACTTGGACAGGCTATTAGTCGAAGAGACGGGCCTGCCTGTCATAGTCGCCGATGACCCTTTGACCTGTGTGGTGCGCGGCTCGGGGCGCGCGCTCGAAGAAATGGACAAGTTGGGCAATGTCTTTACCAACGACTAGAGAACCTCCGAATAAGCCCATCGCGTGTCTAGGTTTCTTAATCGCTCAGAACGCATAAAGTGAGCGGTGTTAGCGTCAACATGATTGGGGATCGCGTCGTATTGTATGGTCACCCGACACGCTGATTTTTTCTACCGCGGCCCCTCTGCGCTCGTTCGTTTATTGTTCTTTTCCGTGTTGGCGCTGGCCTTCATGGTCGCCGATGCCCGTTTTCACACTCTCGAACTCGCCCGTGCCGCGATCGCAACCGTCACCTATCCTCTGCAACAAGCGGCACTCGCACCCGCTCAAATCCTGGCCCGGATCAGCGACTTTTTTGTCACCCAGAATAAGCTGCAAGAGGAGAACATTGAACTGAAACAGGCTCTTCTGCAAAAGTCCGAAGACGTGCAGCGTATGAGCCTCGTTCAGACTGAACTGGCAAGTTTGCGCAAGCTGCTGGGCGCCCGTGAGGCGATTCAAGAACACAGCATCCTGGCGGAGATCCTCCACAGTGGCCGCAACCCATTTCGGCGCAAAGTCATTGTCGATAAGGGCATAAAGGAGAACATTCAACTGGGCGCAGCAGTAATCAGCGCCGATGGCGTACTGGGCCAAGTCACCGCCGTATTCCCGTTTACCAGTGAAGTAACGCTTTTGACCGACAAAAATCAAGCGGTTCCCGTGATGCTCATCCGCAACGGACTGCGCGCCGTGGTATTTGGCAACGGCCGCGAAGGTACGCTCGATCTTCCTTTCATTCCGCTCAACGCCGACGTCCAAAACGGTGACCAGTTGGTCACATCGGGAATCGACGGCACCTATCCGGCCGGTTTTTTGGTGGCGAAGGTCACGAAAATTGAACGCGACGCCGCCCACGCGTTTGCAAAAATCACCTGCGCACCGAGTGCGGGCGTCGAGCAAGACCGTCACGTGTTGGTCCTCAGCAATTTAACCGCCGCCAAAAAACCCCAACCGGAACCCGAACCGAGCCCCGGTAAAGCTGGCGCAGGTAAACGAAACCGCGCCGGCGTTAACCCGGCCCGCAATTCACAATGAGTCTAATGGGTGGCGCCAATGACGTAATGCGCGAGCCCCCCTCCGGTCGGTTTTTGTTCGTTACATTAATCCTGGCTTATTTAATTTATCTGCTTCCTGCCGATGGCGTTCTTGTATATCTACGCGCGGAACTGCCGCTTATAGTTTTAATGTATTGGTGTATCCATCAACCCAGACACGGCGGATTTGCGATCGGTTTCGTACTAGGTCTACTGGTGGATGTAGCCGACGGAAACATACTGGGGCAACATGCGCTTTCCTATACATTAGCAATTTTTTTGACCCTGGTATTGCGCCTGCGCATCCTCAAATTTCCACTTTGGCAACAGGCGCTGCACATACTCGCCATTCTGTTTGTTAATCAATTGTTGGTTGCTCTCACCCATCTGTTTCTGCCTTCTACTTTTCCCGGCGGGCATTATTTCTTGGCCAGCTTTGTGGGGGCGCTGCTCTGGCCGGTGATCGTTTTCGCCCTTGAGTATCCGCAACTGCTCGCCACGCGGGCACACAACGACTGATGGCGGGCACCGCATTCTCCGAGCAACAAGTTCAGCTCAACCTTTTTCGTCTGCGACTTTGGTTTTGCGGAGTCGTCGTACTGGTTGCTCTGAGCCTTCTTGCGGCGCGCTTCTATATCTTGCAAGTTGTTCAGCACGACCACTACAATACCCTTGCGGAAAATAACCGTATGTCCATCGTGCCGGTGGTGCCCAACCGCGGCGTGATATTGGATCGCTCCGGATTGGTGTTGGCCAACAATTTCTCTGCCTACACCTTGGAAATCACACCAAATAAGATAGCGGACCTCAGCGCCACCCTCGATCAATTGGCCACGCTGATAAGTATTACCCCTCGGGATAGAAAGCGATTCAACAAACTGCGCGAGGAAAGCCATCGATTGGACAGCCTCCCCATTAAGAACCGTCTTACCGAAGAGGAAGTAGCGCGATTCGCGGCGAATCGATTTCGCTTTCCGGGCGTCGATATCAACGCCCGGTTATTTCGCAACTATCCACAGGGTTTGTCCGCGTCTCACGTGATCGGCTACATCGGACGCATTAACGACAAGGATCTCGAAGCTCTGGAGGCAGAAGGCAAGCTTTCTAACTATCGCGGCTCCGATCACTTGGGAAAAATCGGCATCGAAGAAAGCTACGAAGACGAACTTCATGGCCAAACAGGATTTGAACAGGTGGAGATCGATGCCGGTGGGCGCGCCGTGCGTTCGCTGAGCCGGGAGGAGCCGGTCGCAGGTAACAATCTGATTTTGGGCCTCGATTTGAAGCTCCAGCAAATCACCGAAAAAGCCTTTGGCAAGTATCGCGGCGCGCTAGTGGCGATCGATCCCAAGAGTGGCGAAATTTTGGCTTTTGTCAGTCAGCCGGGATTCGATCCCAATCTATTTGTCGACGGCATCGATCAAGCGAGCTGGGACGAATACAGCAACTCTCCGGAGAAACCGCTAAACAACCGGGCGATTCGGGGTGTCTACCCACCCGGCTCCACCATCAAACCGTTCATGGCGCTGGCGGGCCTACACTACGGCATACGCACGCCGACGACCTCGATTTTCGATCCCGGCTACTACTCCTTGTCCGGATCGTCTCACCGGTACCGATGTTGGCGCTCCGGCGGGCACGGCTCCGTGGCGTTGAAGAAATCCATCGTCATTTCCTGTGATACCTATTACTACGGTCTCGCCCACGAATTGGGTATCGATAGGATGCATGATTTCCTTGGCAAGTTTGGATTTGGCCAAAGA
>JALYOK010000188.1 GCA_030856925.1 Pseudomonadota bacterium | reverse complement strand
CTGGGGTGTTGCGAAGGTTGACGCTTGGAGTGGTGTTATACGCCCAGCGGCACTGGCAGATCGTATGCGGGCCTTCTGCTGGCTTACACATCTGACGCCACTTCACAAATGATCGGGCGCCCGGTTTTTATCAGATTATCCCAAGTCGACTTTGGATCAATTCTGCGTTCAATATGCGGAGCCATTCTTTTTGCCGGATGGCGCCGGCTTTGGTCGGGTGTTTGTCGTCAACACCGAGCATCGACACGTTGGTCGCATCAGTTACGTAGACTTAAGGATTGGCGTGGCGTCGTTGTGCGTTTGGTTAGAGAGTATTGTCTGAAAGGAGAACAAGAATGCAGCTCAAAACACTTTTCATTCTGAGCGTGCTCATAGCGCTCTGCGGAACATCCGAACTCTACGCATCTCCGGTTTATTTCCTCGTTGCCGAAACGCCGGATTCGGAAGTGCATCATGACTCGTATGTGTTGCCCCTCAACGCGCTCGAAGATATCGCCCATGCAAGAGATTTGATCGCCAAGGGGCCTGGGATAGGAGGTGCGATTGTGGTAGCCGAAATCGCGGTGGGCGCCGATGGAATTAACCGCGATTTCCGCGCTCCAGGTACACCGGTGTGGTCTTGGCATGTCTCAGAATTCGTAGGGTTCTCTGACATTACGACGGAGATTTTAGATGGCTGGCCTTCCTTTGTTGAAAGCGACGTCCAAGGGTGGTTCGCCAATACAGGCGGTTTAATCGGCTTTTGGTCCTACACGATTGTCGACGAGCTTGAACAGCCTTCTATTCCGGCTCCGGGCACGTTGCTATTGTTACTGAGTGGCTTGGGAGGTCTTACGTTGTTGCGCGAGTGTCGAGCGTCTTCGCCAAAGGTGGGCGCCGCTCAGCCAAGCGGTACGCGCCGCAGTGCTCAATACCCGTTTATCAACCGTACGCCAATGGACAATCGGCGATAAGCACCCCAGCGGCCCATCGCGGACAAACAGAGTAAAAGGGAGCATGGTTGATTAATTTTTGCGCTGTAGTATCCTTCGCCGGATATTTTGGCCCAAGAAAACCATAAAGATCGGGAATGGCGCAGCACGATGGAAGGGGGATCGACGACGCGGCTGATGCGGCGGCGCGCTGGCTGGCTGCGTTTGACGATGCTTTGCAGCGGCGCGATTCGTTCGCCGCGGCCGAGTTGTTCTTGCCCGAAAGTCATTGGCGCGACATCCTTGCCTTTACGTGGCACCTCGAAACGATGGACGGCGTCGCAGAGATCCGAGCAGCATTGAGCGAGACCGTCGCGAATACGCAGCCCAAGGGTTTTCGCATCGACCCGAAGCGCACGCCGCCGCGATGGGTGACCCGTGCGGGAACCGAGGCGATAGAAGCGCTCTTTTCGTTCGAGACCGCGGTTGGCCGCGGCAGCGGCGTGCTGCGGCTGGTTCCGGACCCACGCGCGCCGGAACACCTATGCGCATGGACGCTCTCCACTACGCTCGATGAATTGACCGGCTTCGAAGAGCGCATTGGCGCGCGCCGCCCGGCCGGCCCGTCGGATCTTCGTGACTTCGGCGCTGAAAATTGGTCGGATCAGCGGCGTAAGGCTGCGGCCTATGCCGATCGCGATCCCGCTGTAATCGTCATTGGCGGCGGACAAGCAGGCCTCGCCATCGCGGCGCGCCTTGGTCAACTGGGCGTCGACACTTTGATCGTGGAGCGCAAGCCGCGCATCGGCGATAACTGGCGCAACCGCTATCACTCTCTGACCTTGCACAACGAAGTGTTCGTCAATCATCTGCCGTACATGCCGTTCCCGCCGAATTGGCCGATCTACATCGCGAAAGACAAGCTCGCCAATTGGCTCGAAGCGTATGTGGAGGCAATGGAGCTCAACTGCTGGACGGGCGCCGAATTCATCGGCGGCGCCTACGACGACAGAGCCGAACGCTGGACGGTGGAGTTCCAGCGCTCGGACGGAACTAGGCGCACGATGCGCCCTCGCCATGTGGTGTTCGCCGTCGGCGCGAGCCCCATCGCCCACATCCCGGAGTTACCGAGCCTAGCTGCGTTCGCCGGAACGCTTATGCATTCGGAAAACTATGTCACCGGCGCGCCCTGGCGCGGACGCAAAGCGTTGGTGCTCGGCACCGGCACCAGCGGGCACGACGTGGCGCAGGACCTGCATGCAGCCGGCGCCGAGGTCACGCTGATTCAGCGCAGCCCGACCTACGTCGTGAGTCTGAAGGAAGCGCAGAAAGTCTACGCCATCTATAGCGAGGGAATTCCGTTCGAGGATTGCGATCTGCTTGCGACCTCGATGCCGTTCCCGGTGCTGCTGCGCTCGTACCAACTGTCGACGCTCGAGATGAAACATCATGACGAAAAGCTGTTGCAAGGATTGGCAGCCGCAGGATTTCACCTCGATTTCCAACCGGGCGACGCCGGCTTCCAGATGCGCTACCTGCAGCGCGGCGGCGGCTATTATTTCAACGTCGGCTGCTCCGACTTGATCATCAAGGGAGAGGTCGGCCTGATGCAATACAGCGATATCGAGTGCTTTGTGCCGGAAGGCGCGCGGTTGCGCGATAACAGCATCGTCCCTGCCGATCTGCTGGTGCTGGCCACCGGCTACAAAAGCCAGCAGGAAGTCGCGCGCAGGCTACTCGGCGACGAGGTGGCGGAGCGTATCGGCCCGGTCTGGGGCTTCGACCAACGCGGCGAGCTGCGCAATATGTGGAAGCGCACCGCGCATAAGGGCCTCTGGTTTACCGCCGGCAGTCTGGCGCAGTGCCGGATTTACTCCAAGTATCTGGCATTGCAGATCAAGGCTTGCGAGGAAGGACTCATGCCGCTCGAGCTGCCTGTCCCGAAAGCCAAACGGAAATTGCCTGCCGGAACCGAAGCGCTTTGATTGAATGCGCAACAAGGCATCACAATCCCTGTGAGTGAGTCGCCAATCCAGCGCCCGGAAATTGGACTAGAACGGCGCACGCCATGACAGTCCGTCGAACTTTGCATAGTCACGATCGGCGGTGATCCACTCGCAGCCTGATTCGATCGCCAGCGCCGCGAACCAGGCATCTTGAACGAGATTTCCGCTGGCCCGAGATTGAAGACACAACGATTCGAAAATCGACCAGTGCCGCTCACCGGGCGTCACTAACGAAGCATTCGCTTGCTCGGATAGCGCCTTGCAAAACGTCAACACATCATTGAGCGTACTTGGGCGCTTGAAGATGCGCGGATGAGTGCAAATGAGCACGACGCCAGCTAGCCGAACTTAGCGTATTCGCGGGGTGCGAGGTATCCAAGTGATTGATTTGTCTTAGGGTGACCTCAAAAGGTCTGCACTACATCGACGTTGCCCGCGCGAGTTCGGCGGAGGTTATTTTCGGCGGTGCCTGGGCAGGCAAGGTGAGCTTAAGTTTCTCAAGCAGCAGTTTCAACTCAGGTTCAGGCTGCGTGTAGCGCGTGAGACTCAGTTCACGCCCATCGGTGGTCGGCACGTAGACGTCGATCATTTGCACGGCGGCAAATTTCTCCAGCACAGCACGCGGGGTGAGCCCGGGTGCGAGTACCTTCAGTTGCCCGCCGAGGGTCACGTGCACGCAGTACGCCAAGAAGGCGATGAAGATATGCGCTTCAATGCGGCTCTGCTCCTGGTGAAAGATGGGCCGAATGGCCAGATCACCTTTGAGAGTCCTGAAAGCGGCCTCGACTTGGACCAGTTGTAGATAGAACTGCCAGAGTTTCGCGGGGTCCGATTCGGTGAGGTTGGTGCGCAAGAGGTAGCGTCCTTCGCGGCGGCGGACTTGCCTGAGCTTGTCGCGATCGAGCCGGTAAGTGAAACTCGCGCTGCCTGCGTGCGCGGTGAGTTCGACTTCGATCAGTCGCCAGGCGGCGGGCGCTTTGGTTTGTGCTGCGCCGAGCTTCATCAGCAGGGCATCGCGCGTGAGCTTCATGGCGCCCAGTTTCTTCAGCCGCGCCCATAGCCATTTCAGTTGCCGGCGGCGCATCGAGCGTTCCTTGGCGATGCGCTCGCGGCTCTCGGCGAACACGTACAGTTCACTGTCTTGCGCCAAGAGCTTCACCCGCACCTCGGGGCGGGCGATGTGCCAGGGCTGCTCCAGCAGCGCCTCCTCCAGGCGGGTGAGGCGTCCCTTCGGAGTGCCTACCAGATAGTGTACCGGCGGATCACTGTCACGCATCTGTGCGAGTACTTCCTCGGTGGGTATGCCTCTATCCATGCACCACACGCGCCGCGCTTTGCCATACCGGCGCTCGATGCGCTCGAGGAAATCCTTCAGGGTAGTGCAGTCCCGCGTATTGCCCGCGAGCACCTCGTAGGCCAGCGGCAATCCTTCCGGGGTCACCACCAAAGCGATCACCACCTGCACGCAGTCCGGGCGATGATCGCGCGAGTAGCCGTGGCGGCGCTTATCTTCGTCGTCTGCGGGCGGATCGGACTCGAAATACGTGCTGGTGAGGTCATACAAGAGCACATCGAAGCTAACATTGAATAAATCCCGCCAGCGCCCCACCAGGTGATCGAACACCGCCTGCTTGTGCTCGAGTAGCCGGTCGTGACAGCCGTAGAGCGTGTGAATGTCGGCCAATGCGGCGTCAGCGCCCAGCAGATCGCCCAGTGCGCTGTGCTCATACCAGTGCCGATGCAAGCGCCACTCACTGCCCGGCGACAAGAGTCGATACGCTACCAACACAAACAACACCTGATCGAAGCGGGTGCCTTTGCGCGAGGGCAGCAGTCGCTCGCTCCAGAACTCATCCAGACCCAGTTGCCGCCAGAGCTGCAACGTGAGCCAGCAGGCACCCCACTGCCGCGGCCGCTCCAGCCGCAACTGCCCAAGCTTAAGGCGCACGATCGACTCGTCTGGAACGATCCCTTCGCATCGATCCTCGGGAAACAGGGCGAGCGTTCGCGCCCCGTGATCTGCCTCGTCGAACACCTCGATCGAGCGCCGCCACGCCAGCTCTTGCGACGAGTTGATCTCCCCCAGATACAGCACGTGCCGTTGCAGTACGCGCCCACCGCCCACGCGCTTGTTCTCCACCACGCTGTAGTAGCGGTGTTCTTTGCCGTCTTTCTTGCGAGTCGTGGCGCGCAGAAACATTCTGGCACTCAATTATCCGCAGAAATTCACCGACCGCCAGAGGCAAGGTCTTCACTACAGCAACTTCTGCGCGATTCGCCACCTTCGCGCTCAACAAAACCAATGGCTTACACTGCGTGATAATCTGAAATGCGGAGCGAATCCGCTAAGTTCGGTTAGGCGCCCCGCCCCTTGCTCTCGCACCCACAAAAAAGCGTGCCCGCAGACCTGGTATCCGCAAAGCTCACCACGGCATTCACATGAAGGGCCGCTTGGGCATTGGACGGTTGCCTCGCCCGGAATTGGCATCGGGCCCGGCCCGGCAAAGCTGGCTCATTGCGCGAGTGTGAATAAGTCACAGTTTTGTTGTGGATTAGCGCAATGATCGGTTCTTTGGAGAGGCGGATGATCAGAACCATAGCAACACACGACCCAACCCAGGAGACCACCATGACACGCATTCAACCCAACGTCGATTTTAACTTCATCAATGTTCTGGTGCGATGGATCCAAACTTACTACGTGCATAAGCTCGAGCGCTATGCGGCCAATCATCAATCCATCGGTGTTGTTTAAGGACTTCTAGCTTCCCTTGTTTCCAAATAGACATTTCACCAACATCCACTTAGGAGAAACGACCATGCTTACGACCAAATCCCTGTCCGTTGTGATCGCCACCGTTGCAGCGTTATCCGCCAACGTCTTTGCCGCACCGCGTCAGGACAATCCGGTGCACCCGGCTTACTACGCCGAGCGGGCGATTGTTGCGTTCGAATACTTGCCAACACAGCCCTATGGGGATGCCGGCAATCCGCTGCATCCGGCTTTCGCCAAAACGACGTTTAACGATGCGTGGCTCAGCACCGGCGCGATCGACGCCAAACCGTACGTGGAGTCACGCAATCCGTTGCATCCGGCTTTCAAGCATTTCTGACGGTACTCTTCCTCCCCTTACCCGGCGCTGCCGCGCTGGGGCTTTTTTAATGGCAATAACGGCGTTGTTCGCGTCAGGCGCACCAAGTTGCCAAGCTTAGTGTCTTACGGGTAAGCTCAATAGAGCTGGGACACACGGCCATAGGGGAGGGTTGTTTGAAATCGTTTACGCACTGGCTAGCACAGATCGAGCTGGAGAGCTACGCGGCGGTCTTTGCTGAAAACAAAATCGACTTCGACGTGGTGGGCACGTTGAGCGAGGCGGACTTGCGCGAACTTGGCCTGGCCCTCGGCGACCGTAAACGTCTCTTACAGGCGATCGCCAAGCTGGACGGGCAAGGCGTCGCAGAGGCTCTCCTGACACCGACAGCTTCAGCAGCGATCGCGCCACTGGCGCCCTCCCCTACGCCTGAGTCTGCGGCCGGCGAACGCCGCCAACTCACGGTGATGTTCTGCGATCTGGTCGGCTCTACCGCGTTGTCGGAGAAACTCGATCCCGAAGAGTTGCGTGCATTGCTGCACGACTATCGGACGCGCTGCGGCGAAGTCATCTCCCGCTACGAAGGGTTTGTCGCCCGCTACGTGGGTGATGGGATTTTGACTTACTTCGGCTGGCCCAAGGCCCACGAAGAAGACGCCGAGCGTGCGCTGCGCGCGGCGTTGGAGATCGTTCAAGCGGTGAAGGGCGCTTCCCTTACTGAACCGTTGTCGGTACGTATCGGCATTGCCACCGGCCCTGTCGTCGTCGGCGAACAAGCCGGTGTGGGCGATCAGTCGAAGTTGGCGGTGGGCTCTACGCCCAATCTGGCTGCTCGACTACAAGGCCTAGCATCCGCCGATCAAATCGTCATCGCCTCGTCCACCCGGCGCTTGATCGGTAACGCCTTTGAACTTGCTGACCTAGGTGAACTCGAACTAAAGGGTATCAGTGAGCCGGTCCATGCTTGGCGGGTGATGGCGGTGAGTGCTGCGGCGAGCCGCTTTGAAGCGGCCACCCAGGGTGGGGTCACACCGCTGGTCGGGCGTGAACAAGAGATCGGACTCTTACTCGAC
>JALYOK010000074.1 GCA_030856925.1 Pseudomonadota bacterium | reverse complement strand
TTACCGGGCGCCCAATATTTCTTGCAGTTGTCCGCGCCATCGGAGATAGCGACGTTGTTGCCGGTGTCGAATACGACCAGGCCCTTGGGATGATCGATCACCCACATACTGACGGGGATGGTTATATCCCGCTGCTTCTCTTTCGGCACCGTCGGGATTAAACCGGTGATTGGGAAGGGACCGAACTTACCGCTCGTGGTCCAAAAGACTTTTGTGCCATCCGCTGCTTGAGCGGACGCACCGCACAGGCTCGCCAAACCAACCGCTACCGCGGCAATAGTTGCTTTTCTCATTGCATTACCTCCTAGTGGATTGACTAATACAGACGAATTTTACTTTGTTTGATTCCAACCTCGGTTGTTCAGTCAACAGCCGTTGACATTCCCTCGGTCGTGTACATTTCTACATTTTTTCCATCGTTGCTCTGGATCGCCGGCGCGGGTGTGAGGCTATTTGCCGCAGGCAACCTAGGGGCGAGAATAGTCGCTTACGGGAGGTTTGTAAAGGGGGGAAACTGACGCAGTCGCCGGTGTAGCAGCTTCCCGTGAAATAGGGTCAAGGCTTGGGTTTCGGATACGTCCTGCGTATGAAACGTTTATCCCTGCGAGATAACCGGGTGTTTTCGTTAGTGCCGACCCCCCCGACGATGAATTCCCCCGGGAACGAGTAGAGCATGATCGATTGGGGATCGAATTTCGTCGCATTAAGCTGATCGAGCGAGTATTTGTGCACGACGTTGAAGTCGATGTCTTCCTTGCTCCAGTTGTTCGGTGGGCCGCTGAAGTATCGGTAGACTGCATTTAGATTCCATTTGATGCCGCCTTTGGGACTTTGGTGTTCGTGGATCGCGCCCAGCATATGACCGAACTCGTGCAGCACAACTCGGTTGTATTCGGCGTCGTCGGTGTCGTCTTCGAGCCAGCCGTAGTTCATGGTCGGCTCGTTCTTGTTGATGGTGAGATTGTCCGTGCCGACGTAGGACCAGGAGCCCGGATCCGCGTTAAACGAAATGCGAATCTGCGAATTCCTACCGCCGCCGAATTTCAAACCGACGTTGGAGTATTTCATCCACTGCACCGCATGGTCGATCACGCGCTGCTGCTGCGTCTTGCTGCCGTCCATGAAACCGATCGAAAGTTCGGCGCCGCTCAGCCATTTTTTTCCGGTCAACAATGCAATTTTCGCCGGATGATTCGATACGCCGGGGAGCCGGGCCAGGGCCCTCGGCGCATTGGCGGAATTGTGTTTCACCGCAATTTCCGCCGCTTTGATTTTCTGTTCGTAGGGAACGATGCGATCGACACAGACGTGCAGTTGTTTGAAAGCCTTCGATTTCTTAGTTGCCATACCTAATCCCCCATGTTGATGGAAAAACCTCGCCTAGATTACGCCGTGAATCATTCCCAGTAAATTGGCCAAAGGATATAGGCCGATCTTTACTGAGATGATGGGCAGTTTTCATATGAAAGATACGACTAATAATACAAGTCTCGTCGGGCGCAATCCCATTGCTCCGGATGAATCAACGCGCCCGCAAAACGAAATCGAAGGTCGCTTTGATCCGGTTGTCCTCGGCCAAAAGCTTTGTGACCTGGATTTTTTCGATGCTCACCTCGTAGGGCGTTGAAGCATCCTTGAACATACGTTGCAGCGCTTCTTTTAGATTAATCTGAAACACCCTCGAGGCGGCTGACTTGATAAATACTTCAATCAAGGGCCGCCACACCAGGTCGGTCGCATCGTCCAAACGGACGTCGTCCATCACCAACTTGTCGTTGCGATAAACTGGCCGTCCGGAGACGGTGATGTCGAACTCGTCGCTGCTGCCGACGCATTCGCCGCCGACCTGGGAGGCGACTTGCGAAGTGAAATGGCTCTTGATGCGCAGCCGTCCCGCCGCGATGCTCACTTGCGGCAAGTCCAGATAGCTGTAGGCGCAGGTGGTCGGGTCAACCAGGTGATAGCGGCCACCCTCGGCGTTGAAGACATCGCGCTTCAGGGATGTTTCGATGGCCGTGTGCTCTAGAATGAGCTCGCTCGCCGATGCGACCGCGTTCAGGGACATAGCAAAAATCATTGCAAATACTATTTTAAGCATGGCTGAAGGACCCTATGGATACGGGGTAGCCCGAGGCTAGTGTAGTGCGCCATATTTAACGGGACAAATAAAAATGATGGATTTTTTTGTCTGGCGAGTAGCATAGAGACAACTGCTGCCACCAGGCGCGAGGAGGCCGCATAGCGGGCTCTACGCAACGACGAGCAACGAAGTGGCCCGAGGCCAGCCGCCCAGACGGAATAAAGACGCATTTTATGTTCTGTTAATTATGGCGCACTACACTAGCTACTGTCCTTGGGCCATTGCCTCTCCGGGCATCGTGCTTGGAGATGCGCACTGGTATTGGCTCTTGGATGATGCGACGTTACCCGGGGGCAAACTCGCCAGGGGCAACTGCTGCTGACTGTGAATCCCCATCCGCCAGTCTTAGTATTATTTATCGA
>JALYOK010000098.1 GCA_030856925.1 Pseudomonadota bacterium | reverse complement strand
GCTTACAGGCTGATCATTGCTAACGGTTCGCGGGATGCGCCATCGGCATCGGCTGAAGGCCGCATGAATACTATCTTTCAGGCTATGCCTTGCCGGGAGGCAAGCCGGATAAGGCTGGTGGCGGCACGTCAGATTCTATTCGGTTTGCCGAAGGCCCTTTGCTGACAGCAGCCACTCGGCGTCGATACGAAAAAATCGTTCCAGGTGTCGAATTGTTAGCGCTTCGTTCGACTCGTAAATAGAACTCGAACTCTTCGGGTCAAACCGTAGTGGCTGGCTGTCTAACTAGAAATGGTTCGCCGGTCATCCATTAGCAATGACAGCGCAAACGAAAAGGAGATAGCTATGAAGTTCCTGTGCCTAATTTGTGCCGAAAAAGTGATGGAGCAGATGCCGGAGGCCGATGCGGAGAAACACTTTGAGGAGTGTCGCGAATTCACCGACGGCGTCAGGAGGAGCGGCCATTTTATTGGGTGCAACCGTCTGATGCCTCCCCATTCTGCGACCACGGTCCGGGTGCGACAGGGCAGAGTGTCGATCTCGGACGGGCCATACGCGGAGACTAAGGAGCAACTCGGCGGCTACTACCTTATCGAGGCCAGGGATCTGAACGAGGCAATCCAGGTCGCCGCAAGAATCCCGGGGGCAACGATCGGATGTGTAGAGGTGCGGCCGATCGCGGAGGATGCGCATACGCTCCGCGCCCTCGGAATGGTCGCTTCGGGCACCCCGCTGTAGCCGGGAATGCCGTTGTTGAATGGCGGTCTAAGTATCATCCGGCGCGTTGGAGGTGTCGAATTCGTAGCGCCTCGTTCGACTGGTAAGTGGAACCTGGGCTAAGCCGCCTGGATGCCCACTTCCTTACTCGACACCGGTGCTTGGTCGAAGGGTGTCAAGATTAACCAGTAACTAAAAGGATCAATTAATCATGTTAAAGGTGAAACCAATCCCAGACGGAATGCACTCGGTGACACCCCACTTGGTTTGCGCCGGTGCGGACGATGCCATTGAGTTTTACAAGAAGGCCTTCAATGCCGTGGAAATGCGAAGGATGCCAGGTCCGCAGGGCAAACTCATGCACGCCATGATTAGAATCGGCGATTCGCCGGTAATGTTGGTCGACGAATTCCCCGACTGGGGTTCATTCGGGCCAAGGTCTCTCAAAGGTTCACCGGTCACCATCCATCTTTATGTTGAGGATGTCGACGCGTTCGTCGCGCGTGCCGTCGGCGCGGGCGCGAAGATCACGATGCCGCTCGACAATATGTTCTGGGGCGACCGTTATTGCAAACTCGAAGACCCGTTTGGCCATCATTGGTCGGTCGCCACCCACGTCCGCGATGTGAGTTCGGAAGAGATGCAACAGGCGATGCAGAGTATGGGTGGTTAAGCCTCCGGCATGATCGAATGTCCTACAAGGGCGATAAATGTTTCTTTTTCTCAAAGCCTGCCACAAGCCGCGCTACGCCTGGGGCCTGGCAATGCATGGCTGGGAGGCAATATCCATGGGGCTCCCAGGCCGCGTCTGCCTGAAACTCAACTGTTTCTTATGGATGTAATTGAAGCGTTTGCGTGTCTGGCATTGAACGAGCGGCCAAGGTGCGTGAGTTGTGTCGGCGCTTTCAGATCAGTCAGGCCCACGGGCGCCCAACTCGTTCACGATCGCCGCAGCGAGTTTGAACACCGACAGCGGCGCCGATCCTTCCGCTTTGTTGTTGATAATGACATAGGCCGCCTGCCCGGCACGATGAGAACGCGCGCATAACTTTGCGAGCGCGGTGCGATTATCCGAATCTTCGTCTACCAATCGATCGAACGGCGCATAGCGGTCCTTGGCGTCTTTGTAGTTAAAGCCGCCGTGCAGATTCCAACGCACGACCAGCGGCGCGTCCATGGACGGCATGACGAATTGTGCTTGGGTTGAAACGTCAGGCATGCGTGGATGCACGCTAACGCAATGATGCGCGCCCGCCGCGCGCAGCGCTTCGACGTAATCCTGGGTGAAAAGCGCCGCATCGCGCAGCTCGACCGCGTACAGCGGACCGTTGGGCAGCGAAGACAGGAAGCGATTGAGCGCCTGCGCAAATTCCTGTGGCGCGTTGGTGATCACTTTGCCCAGGGGCGAAAACTGAAACACCAGCGGACCCGCTTTTTCGCCGAGCCCCTCCAAACAAGGCGCAACGAATTTTTTGGTTGCGCCCGTCGCGTCAAGAAAATGCGGACTGTTAGCGTCGGGGCCATCGTGCTCTCCGCCCCTTGGCGGCGTCAAGAACACTTTCGGCGCTTTCACCAAAAAGTGGAAACCGTCGGGCACTTGTTCCGCATAACGCGCGAACTCGGCGGCAGGTATCGGCGCGTAAAAGGTGCGATCGATGCCCACGGTGCGCAACAGCGGATGCTGTCCATAGGCGCGCAAACCCTCGCGTCTGACCGTCTGGATGCCTACTTTGCGATCGAACACGATGCCCGCCCAGCCAGGGAAATACCAAGACGACGTGCCAAGATGAATAGCGGGTGGCAGCTTGCGCGCCAACTTGCTCAACTCCGGCGTAACGGTCGCAGGTCCGACCGCCGCTGCAAGATCATTACGCAGTGCTGAAGAAACGAGAGGAAGCTGATTGTCCACGTTGTCGGGAAACACTTCACTGATTATGATTGAGTCTACACCGCTCTTTTGCCACCACCAACCGCAATGTTCCTTTCAGATATCGTAGCTACCTCCGAGCACGTTGGCGCGACCCGTAGCCGGCTCGCCAAAATCGATGCGCTTGCCTCTTGTTTGCGCCGCTTGACACTCGAGGAAATCGAAATCGGCGTCGCCTTTTTGTCCGGCGTAACCTTACAAGGCAAGCTCGGTATCGGATATGCGACGCTGCGCGACGCCACTTCACCCGGCGCGCACGCCGCCATACTGACTTTGAAGGAAGTCGACGGCGCGCTGTCCCAACTCGCCGCGACCCTTGGCGCGGGATCGAACACGCAACGCCGGCAACTTCTGAGCGAATTGTTCGCGCGTGCGACCGCAGTCGAACAGCAATTTCTGGTTCGGTTGCTGATAGGCGAATTGCGGCAAGGTGCGCTCGAAGGGATCATGATCGATGCGGTCGCCAAGGCCGCCGATTTGCCGACCGACGCGCTGCGCCGCGCTACCATGCTGGCGGGCACGCTCGCGCCGGTCGCGAAAGCCGCCCTCAGCGGCGGGCTTGCCGGCCTCGCGCAATTCCCGCTGCGGCTTTTCTCGCCGATTCAGCCGATGCTCGCGCAACCGGCGGAGGACATCGCGGCGGCGATGGCGCAATTTGGAGAAGCCGCGCTTGATTGGAAGCTTGACGGTGCACGCGTACAAGTTCACAAATTCGCCGACGAGGTGCGTGTGTTTACTCGCAGCCTGAAAGAGGTCACCGCCGCGGTGCCCGAAATCGTCGAGGTTACGCGGGACTTGCCGGCGCGCGCGCTGATTCTCGACGGCGAGGCGATCGCGCTCAAGCCGGACGGCGCGCCGCAGCCGTTTCAGGTCACGATGCGGCGCTTCGGCCGCAAACTCGACGTGCACGCGATGCGCGCCGAGTTGCCGATAAGCGTGTTCTTTTTCGATTGCCTGAAGCTCGATGACGACGACTTGATCGATCGTCCCGCGCGCGAGCGTGCCACGACGATGGACACGATCTTGCCTGCATCGTTGATCGTCCCTCGTATCGTGACGAGTGAGGTGAAAACCGCGCAAGATTTCTTCGACGCCGCGCTTCGCGCCGGCCACGAAGGCCTGATGGCAAAATCCCTCAGCGCGCCCTATGACGCCGGCAGCCGCGGCGCCAGTTGGCTCAAGGTGAAACAGGCGGCGACACTCGATCTGGTAATACTCGCGGTCGAATGGGGCAACGGCCGCCGGCAGGGTTGGCTTAGTAATCTACATCTGGGCGCGCGCGATTCGGTGCCGATGCCATGCTCTCATGGCAGACGGGAAAACTGCTGGGTCTGGAAGTTTCGCGCGACCAATATACTGTCATCGTGCGCCCCGAACTCGTGGTCGAGATCGCATTCAACGATCTGCAAG
>JALYOK010000097.1 GCA_030856925.1 Pseudomonadota bacterium | reverse complement strand
GCGCAGAATCTCGTTCAAGCGGCCGTGATACCCGCTAACCTGGGATTCAACCACGCCCCTACATCGGCGTCCACACGCACTATAAGTTGCTGCTCGATAGGCTTATAAAATTTGCCCCGCACCGCGCCTTTCCAATCGCCGCTTCGGGTTGGAGGAACATCGGAGTAATCGATTTCAACCTCTTTGCGCACAGCAAGCGACTTTGCGGCGACCGGCAAGCGCATCCGCAATCTGCCTCTTGGAGATCAGTTGAGCGTGTAACTGGAAATCCCTCCGGGGCGATCCCTCGGAGTGACCTTCCTCAACTAAGGAAGTCATTGAACGCCCACTCGCATTCGAGAGGGCGTTTTTCTTGTGCCGTTGATCCTTCCCGCGGCGTCGCGTTGCGAAATCAGAACTCGCGGGGAGGCTAATCGACTGAGAATGTCTCTACATCATTGGGTAACAGTTCGCAAAGGCTGAACTAGCGCCCTTCTCACAAATCTTCACAGTGCGAGCTCAACGCTTAACCTAGTATTCGCTCTGACTTGAGCAATTGACTGAAACAGGGCATGCCCGACCGAAAGGCGGGGACGCAAAGCTTCCGGCCTAACGAGCGCAACTACAAGAGCGCTCCATGGTAGCGGGGCCGCCAGTTTTACCGGTCGATCAACCTATCCTGGGCTTGCGGCGCTGCTGCAGGCATCCGATTGCGTTATTCGACTTCCTGGCGTTTTATTTGAACTTAACCAGGAAGTTGTAATGCGCAAATCCCAGCAAACGATATTGAGTGCCGGCGTCGCGCTCGCATTCAGCAGCAGCGGCGTCGCGGCGGCTGCGGGGGTTACCCCGGATGGCGGCACGGTCACGACGGTCACTACGGGCGCCGATGGTAAACAAACTATCGCCATAGCCGCGCCCGTTTCCCAGACCAAAGTCTCTCACAACACCTACAGCACGTTCAGCGTCGGGAAGCCTGGTGTCGACATTATCAACACCAGCAACAGCAATGCGGCGCGCTACATCGTTAACGAAGTTACCAGCACCAACCCAAGCTTGATCGAAGGTCCGGTGAGTGTGATCGGCGCACGTGCTACGGTAATCCTCGCCAATCCGAACGGCATTACCGTGAATGGCGGTTCGTTCCTCAACACCGGCAGCGTTGTGCTTTCCACCGGCACAATCGGTTTCGACGACTTCAAGCCCGGCGCCATTATCGAGAAACGCAATATTGTTCTTTCCACCAATCGGGGCCTGATCGAGATCGGCCCTGAAGGGCTAGCGGGCAGTTTGCGTTGCCTGGAAATCGTGGCCAAACAAGTAAAGATCAATGGGCCGGTGACCAACGAATTCGGCTCGGTCGAAAACGTCAATGGTTCCGGATTGATCCGCATCAACGCGGGCGACACCAAGGCAACGATCGACACCGGCCCCACTCCGGGGAACCCGTTAGAAATCGCCCATGTCGCTGCCAACACCGCAACCCCCGGCACGATCTTGGTTGATATCACGCCGCTGGGCAGCTTGACCGCCGGTCGCATACAAATTGCGGTGAACGACCGGGGCGCCGGCGTACGTCATGCCGGCTCGCTATTGGCGAATATCGGCGACTTCACGCTTGCCAGCACCGGGGAAATCACCATCGCAAGCGGTCTCATTCAGGCCGCGCGTGCTTTGATCGTGGGCGCGCCGGTTAAGTCTTTGAGCCCTGACGGCAGCGCCATATTCGACACCGCGCCCACCTTCATCATGACCGGCGGCCACCTTGCATCTGGAAGGGATACGGTAATGCGCGCATCGACAATCAGCGTCCAGGGCGGTCGCTTCCAAGCCGGCACTGAAACCCAAACCGGCAATATCGTGCTCGGGATGCAACAAGACATGACGGGCCCCGTTGTTCTAAGTGCTGCGCCACCCGATACGGGTTCTGCACCGCTCACGTTTGAGGCCAGTGGCGGCATCGGCATCTATGGCGGTAACCAGATCGTACGGGTCGACGGCGCCCGGCTCAACGCCCACGAGAATGTCGAAGTAAAAGCGGACCGCATCGAGTTCGGTACCCATTGGACAAATGGTCAAGCCCTATCAGGCTCGATCGATTCTGAAGTCGGAAGCGTAACGCTATTTGCCGATCACGACATCGTATCCCGCGGCGGTGACGTCCAGGGGAGTGCTGGGTTGAATATCCAATCCGCCAATTTGGTATTGGATGTCGCAACACGCGATTCGACGCACAAGAAGAGTCGCTTCATCAGCAACGGCGGTACCGTTGCGCTGTGGATAGACAACGCCATTCACCTGCGTGGATCCGACATCGCCGCCAGCGACGACGTTATCGCGCAATCGGCAACCTTTAGTCAAGAAGCAGTCGGCACGACGGGCTCCAGCAGTATCGCGGTCAACGGTACGGTGTTAATCGAAACGAGCGGTGACATCCGAAATATCGGCAGCCTCATCCAAGGCAACGTCGAGAACATCGCGGTTAGCGGTTCGCGTGGCGCGGTGACCCTCGCGGCCAGAGGCTCCATTACCAACGAAAGTCCGACCGGCGGACCGCAAGCGGTTATCTTTGGTGCGGACGGCGACGTGGTTGGCCATGCCGGCGGCGAAATCGTCAATCATGGGGCGCGCATCATCGCCAATAGGGGCTTGAACTTGACTGCGGTCGGCGATGTAACAAATATCGTCGACAAAACCGATGCCTCCCCGGGTGGCGCTAGCGACGAATACCACAAGAATGATCGGAACCGGCTGGGAATCAACAAGCGCAACAGCGGCTTTAGCGTCGATTACGGCAGGCTCCTTGACGATCATCGGGAGGCATTCCTGGTCGCCAACGATGGCGATCTGAACATCGACGGCAACAACATCGTGAATTCTGGCGGCAACCTATACGCCAATGGCGAAGGTGACATTAGACTGACCGCACAGCACAAAATCAATAACCAAGGACTCGCGACCGGCAAAGCAATATTCGAACGCAGTTGTCGGCTCTTTATTTGCAAAACGACTGCCGAAAGCAATGTCGCCGTTGAAGGCGGTCTGATAAGCGCGGGCCGCAACATTGTGATGAGCGCCGGTGACGAAATCGAGAACACCGGCGGTCGCGTGCTGGCGCTGAACAACATCAACCTCAACGCGCCCAAAGTCACGGCACGTTCCGTCACAGGCTATACCGCCATTACCCGTCGTCAGGGCATGCGGGCGTTCTTTGGGGATACCTGGGCAAAAATCTATGCCGCGGATCAGGGCGGCTCGTTCACCGCCAACCAGGGCGCGCTCAAGATCAGCGGTACGGCCTATACCGAGGGCGCGTCACTCGCGGGAGCGAACGGCGTCGAAGCAACGGGCGGTATTGTCGCCGTGCGTCCCGTGCAACGTGACCCGGTGACGATCGGCGACGCCCACATCGGCCTGACCTCGTGGTTCTGGAAATAACCATGCGCAAACTTGCTCACTTATTTCGCATAGGTATGGTCGCTTGGCTCACTTGCCAGGTACTTGTGGCGGGTGCACAGACCGCGCCAGTTCAGGACCCCATCGATCGCCTACTGCGCGAACAGCAGGACAAGATACGCCTTGAGCGTTTGCAGCAGCAGACGCCTGAGGTCGCCGTGCCGAAGGAAAGCATCGTTGATGCCGATGCCGCACCGGACTCAATAGCGGATGTGGATCCAACTTTCGCGATTGAGCAGGTGATCCTCAAAGGACTCGAAGAGCATCGCGACATCTTATCGATCGCGGATGAACGCCGCCTCGTCGCTCCTTTTGAAGGCAAGCGCCTAGGCGTGAATCGCATTAACTTGTTGCTGAAGCGACTGACTCAGGCCTTTATTGACCGGGGCTGGATTACCACCCGAGCGTACATCGGCAACCAAAATCTGGCCTCGAGGATTCTCGAACTTACCGTGGTCCCGGGCCGCATAGAAAAGCTCGTATACAACGGCGAGAACTTGCCACCGACCGCTTGGAACAAGCCTGGGGTGCGCCTGGCCTTCCCGGACAAACAAGGACAACTACTCAATCTCACGGATCTCGAACAGGGTATCGATCAATTAAACCGTCTGCGCCGCAACCATGCTGAGCTAAGGATCGAGCCCGGTGACACGCCTGGCGGCTCTGTGGTGGCAATCGAGAATAAAGATACCGAGCGATTCTACTATTCCCTCGGTGTCGACAACTACGGCTCGGATACCTCCGGCCGGACGCGTTACCG
>JALYOK010000090.1 GCA_030856925.1 Pseudomonadota bacterium | reverse complement strand
ACTGGGCCGCACCAGCCGAATCGTGCCAACCGTCGCGCCGGTTCGATCGAATGCGCTGAAATGCAGCGCGAACTGGTCGAATTCGTCGATTTCAAGGCCTGAGTGATAATTCTCCGGCAGCATAAAGGCGCGTTCGACGCAGTAAACGTCAAAGCGGAGTCGATAACAATCGTTCAGCGCGTCAGAATTATCCACCTGCCGGAAAGTGAAGTACGGTTGCTGATTCCGCGATGTGATCTCATCGCCCATATAAACCTTTCCAGCCCCTAATTATTTGAGAGATTTAATGCAAGGTAACTTGCGCAGCCTGTTAGAATTTGGCCATTTTTAGCTCCGCGCAAGCCCACAAATCAACGCCAGTACTCTACAACGAAGATCAAGGCTTAGCACGAAAGCGCCTTGAAATCGATCCAAAAAAAGAAGCTGGCCGATAAGCCGGGTTCTGTGTTGGGCCCTTTGACAGACCCCAGACAGTCATTCCTCTAGGCGGCGAGTTACCGCGCCGCTCAAGCAGCCTACCCGGGAACCGCGCGAGCAACGCGATTGTTCCCCTATTTGACCTTGCTCCGGATGGGGTTTACCTAGCCAGCCGCGTTGCCGCGCCTGCGGTGGTCTCTTACACCTCCATTTCACCCTTGCCTGTACCATAGGGCCATCGGCGGTCTATTCTCTGCTGCACTTTCCGTCGTCTTTCGACGCCCGGCTGTTAACCGGCATCCTGCTCTCTGGAGCCCGGACTTTCCTCCATGCGCGAACGCACGGCGACTGTCTGGCCAGCTCAACGTCATCATAACAAGGGTTTGTAGAATAACCTAGTATGAAGGCCCATCCTCGCAATAGGGGAAACCCTACAGAGTTGCGTCTCAGGATTTATAGACACTCAGGTCGGGCTCGGCTGCGCCTAGAATCATGTCTATCGCGGCTTCGCAACCCCAATTCATGTGCGACACTTCATGCCCGTCCCGGGGCGCGTTGGCCGGCGATATCGCCGATATCGGATTGGTCTTGCGCGAACGCATCGCGAAATTCGCTGGCGAGATTCGCCTACTGATCGAATCCATGAACGCAGCGGCGCGCGCGGGTGTTGTCCGCACTGCCGCGCGTCTGCCCAGGTAATGTCGTGGGCATCATCATGACGGGAGTGGGAGACAACCTCGCGCCGGCTTCTCCATAATGAAATTTGAATAATAACCACGCCACGAGCCATTCCTGGGGCGGTTTGTGGCGATGGCCACCTGGAGAGCCGCACTAGTATTAGCTTTTCGAGCGACCTAATTTGAAATGTTCCACGTTATCTCCTCGCCGGCCCGAAACGGAACAAGTGCATGGTTGCCGAACGGCAACGTCTCGGGAACGATCGCGCTAGTTTTTGTGAGGGTCAGTTTGCTTTCGTTCCGAGGTAGTCCATAAAAATCCGCGCCGAACAAGCTCGCGAAGCCCTCTAATTTATCGAGCGCACACCCGCGTTCGAAAATCTCCGCGTAGAGTTCGATCGCCGTGTTCGCGGTGTAAACACCGGCGCAGCCGCAGGCGTTTTCTTTGGTGTGTTTCGCGTGGGGTGCGCTATCGGTGCCGAGGAAGAATTTGGGATTGCCACTCGTCGCCGCGTGGACTAGCGCCTGGCGATGTTTTTCGCGCTTCAACACCGGCAAGCAATAGTGGTGCGGCCGCAGGCCGCCTTGGAACAAAGCATTACGGTTAAGCAGCAGATGGTGAGCGGTGATGGTCGCACCTATGTTGGGACTTGCGGTCGCGACAAAGTCCGCTGCCTGTTTGGTAGTGATATGTTCGAGCACCAAGCGCAGTTTTGGATGTTGCGCGACCAACGGTCGCAACAAGCGTTCGATGAATACTCGTTCGCGATCGAACACATCGACGTCGCCATCGGTGACTTCGCCGTGAACTAGCAGCGGCAAACCGATTGTCTCCATCGCCGTCAACACCTCGCGTACTTTGGCAAAATCCGTAACGCCCGACTGGGAATGGGTGGTAGCCCCGGCCGGATAAAGCTTGACGGCGTGGATAAAACCGCTGGCTTTGGCGCGCTCGATTTCTTTCGGCGACGTGTTATCCGTGAGGTATAGCGTCATCAACGGCGTGAAATCGGACCCGTGGGGCAACGCCGCCAGGATACGGTTGCGATAGGCCCAAGCCAATTCGACGGTGGTCACCGGCGGTTTCAAATTCGGCATGACGATGGCGCGGGCGAAACGCTTGGCTGTATCCGGCAACACGGCCGCCATTTCCTCGCCGTCGCGTAAGTGCAGATGCCAATCGTCGGGCCGGGTGATGGTAATAGTTTGCATGGGCGCTAGTCGCTGGAATCCCTCAAGGCCAAAGCTTGCTGATAAGCACGGTTCTTGCCCACGCCGGTGATGGCGGCGCCTAGTTTAGCAGCTTGGCTCACGGGAAGTTCTTCCGCCAATAATAATTTCAGCACGCGCTTCAATTCGCCGTCATTTTCGTTTGCGTCAGGCGATACACCCGCCACCATGAGCACGAACTCGCCCTTCAGTCGATTCGCGTCGTCGGCCAACCATGCGGATGCGTCGCCCAGCTTGCAGCCATGAATAGTTTCGAATAATTTCGTCAATTCACGCGCGATTATCGCGTCGCGTTCGGCGCCCAGCACCGTCGCGAGATCGGCTACGGATTCGACCATCCGATGCGGCGCCTCGTAGAATATCAATGTGCCGGCCTGCGCTTTCAGGTTTTCCAAATACGCCCTGCGCGCCGATGATTTTGCCGGCAGGAAACCGTGAAAACAAAACGGCAGCGCGTGCATGCCCGAGGCCGAAAGGGCAGCGCATAAGGCGCTCGCGCCAGGGATAGGAATGACCGCATATCCCGCTCGTCGCACTTCATTCACAACGATGGCTCCGGGATCAGAAATGCCCGGCGTGCCCGCGTCGCTAACGAGCGCCAGCGACGCGCCGGACGCCAATTGCTCGATCAATTCCTGGGCGCGTTCGCGCTCGTTGTGCCGGTGCAAAGATAACAACCTGGCGACGATCCCGTGATGTTTGAGCAAAATCGACGTGTTGCGCGTGTCTTCCGCCACGATACGGTCCACTTCGGCCAAGACATTTAACGCACGCAACGAGAGGTCGCGCAAATTTCCTATGGGTGTGGCGACCACATATAATGTAGATGGTTTAACTTCGGCATCTGGCAAATGGGTTTTCCTCTCGTCGTGCGCGCGTTAATTCTCGGTTTGATGTTTTCGACCTATACGGCATTGTCTGCGGATGACCCCACCAATGCAACCACGCCCAAGGCGGTGTACGAACCCGCAGCCCCCACTCCGGCGACGGAACCGGAAAAAACGACCGATGATGGCGCCGTGCTGGAAGCCGTTACCCCTCCCATGCCGGAAGCCGACACCCCTTCCGTGCCGGAAGCCGTCACCCCTTCCGTGCCGGAGGCCGTTACCCCTCCCATGCCGGAGGCCGTTACCC
>JALYOK010000086.1 GCA_030856925.1 Pseudomonadota bacterium | reverse complement strand
TGGAGAGCCAATGGCCCGAGGCCACCCCGTATCCATGCGCCTCTGGCCCTAGGAGCCTGTTTTTACCTAAGCGCTACGTCGCTTTCCTCTTCCCGTGGGGCTGCCCGGATTGATGCCGGCGGCGGGTCGCCATGTGGCGACTATACGTGGCGGGGTCGGCAAACCCGTGTGTTGTGTGCGGAATGTCTTCCCGGGTCGTCGCGTGCCTTCTGGCGCGCGGCCCGTGCCCGCGGGTTGGAACGTCGGTATCAGTTGCCGCTTGCCGTTGCCGATTAGATCGGCGCGGCCCATGTTTCTCAGCGCCTCGCGCAACAGCGGCCAGTTATCCGGATCGTGATAGCGCAACAACGCTTTGTGCAGTCGGCGTTGTTTGATGCCTTTTGGAATGATGACTTCGTCGCTGTCGCGGGTGACTTTGCGCAGCGGGTTTTTGCCCGAGTGATACATCGCCGTCGCCGTGGCCATGGGCGAAGGCAGGAAGGCTTGTACTTGGTCGGCGCGAAAGCCGTTTTGCTTGAGCCAAAGCGCCAGTTCGAGCATGTCTTCGTCCGTGGTGCCGGGGTGGGCGGCGATAAAGTACGGAATCAGATACTGTTCTTTTCCCGCTTCCTTGGAAAACTTGTCGAACAGCTCTTTGAACTTGTAGTAAGCCCCCACTCCAGGCTTCATCATCTTCGACAGCGGGCCTTCGCCGATGGCTTCCGGCGCGATTTTGAGGTAGCCGCCGACGTGATGCTGCGCCAACTCTTTCACGTACTCCGGCGATTCGATGGCGAGGTCATAGCGCACACCGGAGGCGATCAGCACTTTTTTGATGCCGGGCAACTCGCGCGCGCGGCGATAAAGTTTGATCAGCGGCGCATGATCGGTGTTGAGGTTGGGACACACGGCGGGATACACGCAGGACGGCCGCCGGCACGCCGATTCTATTTCCTTGCTCTTGCAGGCGAGGCGATACATGTTCGCTGTCGGCCCGCCGAGATCTGAAATCACGCCGGTGAAGCCCGGCACGCTGTCGCGAATCGTCTCGATCTCGCGAATCACGGAATTTTCCGAGCGGCTTTGGATGATGCGTCCTTCGTGCTCGGTGATGGAACAAAACGTGCAGCCACCGAAGCAGCCGCGCTGAATGGCGATCGAGAAGCGGATCATTTCGTAGGCGGGAATTTTCGCCTTGCCGTAACTCGGGTGCGGCAGCCTCTTATAGGGTAACTCGTAAACGCCGTCCATTTCCTTGGTCGTCAGCGGGATCGGCGGCGGGTTGAGCCACAGTTCTTTGTCGCCGTGGCGCTGTACCAGCGCTCGCGCATTGCCGGGATTAGATTCCACATGCAGGATGCGCGAAGCGTGGGCGTAGAGGATGGGGTCGATCGCTACGCGCTCGAAGGCGGGCATGCGAATCACGCTGCGGGCGCGGTCTTCGTTCTTAACTTGGCGGATAAACTTGACTACTTGACCGTTCGGTGTGGCCTTTGCAGCAGCGTTATCCGCCTTGATCTGCATCTCCATTGCATACGGATCAACCGGCGGATTCATCGGTCCGGGGTCATCGATCTCAGTCGAATCGATTTCGATCCAACCGTCCGGCGTACCGGCACGCAGAAATGCGGTGCCGCGTATGTCGGTGATCTCTGCAATCGGCTGTTTCCCGCCGAGCCGTTGGGCGATCTCGACAATGGCGCGCTCCGCGTTGCCGTACACCAACAGATCCGCCTTCGCGTCCACCAGCACCGAACGCCGAACTTTCTCCGACCAATAATCGAAGTGCGCGATGCGGCGCAGGCTCGCTTCGATGCCGCCGATGATAATGGGCACATTGCCGTAGGCTTCGCGAGCACGTTGCGAATACACAATCACGGCGCGATCCGGGCGCTTGCCGCCTTCGTCGCCAGGCGTGTAAGCATCGTCCGAGCGCACGCGACGATCCGACGTGTAGCGGTTCACCATGGAATCCATGTTGCCGGCGGTGATGCCGAAAAATAAATTCGGCTTGCCGAGCGCTTTTAACGCGTCGGCGGAATGCCAATCGGGCTGGGCGATGATGCCGACACGAAATCCCTGCGCCTCCAATAGACGGCCGACGATGGCCATGCCGAAGCTCGGATGGTCGACATAGGCATCGCCGGTGACAATGATGATGTCGCACGAATCCCAGCCAAGCGCGTCCATTTCGGCGCGCGACATGGGCAAATAGGGCGCGGGGCCGAAGCGCGATGCCCAATACTTGCGATGGGAAAAAATGTCTTTAGCGGTTTGTGCGGCGAGTTGCATAGCGGGATTTTACTCCTCGCCGCTGCGTCGCTCTTGCTATTTCACTGAATAGGTCTCGGAAATGCCTTGGAGAGCCGCATGGATATTGGCTCTCAGGCTGACTTGGGGACTTGTTCAGAGGCGCAATAATATGATGCTAAGCTGCTGGGGTCACGTCAACAGGCCTCTGGCTGGTGCGGTTCGCCGCTTGCCGTTTTAGCGACTCGTACACCTCTGTTGGCAACAAACGATAGGCCAAACTCAACAACGCGCTAACGATGATGGCATCATCGATCCAACCGAGAATAGGAATCAGGTCGGTCAGAAAATCGAAGGGTGAAAACAAATACAGCGCCGCGCCAACCGCAACCACCTTCGCCGCCAGCGGCGCCTTAGGATTGCGCAGCAGCAGCCAGACGGTGGCCGCTTCACGTTTTAGAAATTGCCACAGTACGCCGAGTCTCAACAATCGTCCCATCAGATTTCCTTTGCAAAGTAGCGTTACACACTGCTCAATGTCGGGCTGTTGGTTGCGATTTCAAGCGTCCGGCGAATGTGTAGCGAATTGTTACGACGTGCGGGGCTCGCTGTGGGTGCGTAGCCAGTCGGCGAAGGCAGCCTCATCCATCTCGCTGGCGGCGACCGCGAGCATGGTCAACACACAGTCCGAGTCATCGGCGACTAGCTCGAAGCCGTTCAGCTCCAGGAATAATTCAGTTGCAACAAAAGCCGTGCGCTTATTGCCGTCGATGAAGGGATGATTTTTCGCGATTCCATAACCGTACGCCGCGGCGAGCTGAAAAGCGTCGGGATTACCATAGGCAGCGGCATTTCTTGGTCGTCCCAGGGCCGATTCGAGTAATCCCACGTCCCGTACGCCCACGCTCCCGCCGTGCTCGGTCAGTTGCTCCTCGTGGATAGCATAAATAACCGAGGCTTCGATCCAAATCCAATCAATCACTTCGCCAGCTCGCGCAGCACGGCGCGGCGCTTTTTCATAATCTTTCGCGCCGCTTCCATCTGTGTTTCGAAATCCGGATCGTGTGGCGTAATGCGTACACCGTCGGGAGAATCTGTCACAAACACCGTATCCCCCTTCTCTAATTTGAGCCGAGCGAGGATTTCCTTCGGTAAAATCACGCCGACGGAATTACCGATTTGAGTGAGTTTTAGCGCCCGCATGGCCATCTCCAATGTTATAACGATTGTTATAATAGCATTCATGGTCGAACGAGGCAATTGACGATCGTATCAACGGACAAGTCGGTCAACTCCGCCCCCGAGACGCCGCGTTAGGCTTAGAATCAACGACTCGCTGCTTCTATTTTTCAAGGGAAAACAAAACATGAAACCAACCAAACTGGTGCTCATGCTCATTGCGTTATTCATGGCCTTGCCCGCCGTGGCCGAACGGTCAGACGACGATGACAACCGCCACGTTGTCGAGGAGAAACACCGGGCACATAAAGGCAGCGACGCCGACGAATGGAAACATCACGGTAAAGAAAAGCACAAACATAAGCACAAGCGTAAATACAAAAAGAGTAAGCACCGGCATGAGGGCGATCGGTCTGCGCCGCCACGTTTGCCCGCCCCACCCACGCTGCCAAGACCGCCGCTACCCGATTTGCCCAAACCCAGGCTACCAGATTTGCCGAAGCCACCGCTACCGCCGCTACCCCCGCTGCCGCCGCTCCCGGGCCGGGATTGACGGTGAAATCGATCCATCACCATGACCCTGCGGCTTGCCCGCAACTGCTTTTTCGTACACCGCCACGCGCCGACGCTTG
>JALYOK010000064.1 GCA_030856925.1 Pseudomonadota bacterium | reverse complement strand
ATGGCATAACCGACCACGGTTTGATCTTCAGCGCGCATGGTCATGGTGCCGTCCGCGCCGAACGGCGAGTTGATCTTCATGCCGCGCAGCGCCTCTGACAATTTCCTGGTATCGGTGCTATTGGTTTGCTTCATGGCCTGCGTGAGGAACTGCATGCCGCTCGCGGCTTCCCAAGACCAATTGGTGGGGTATTCTTTATGCTTGGCGAAGTAAGCGTTGCCCCATTCCATGTTGGCCTTGCTCTTTGGAAAGGTGCGCAGATAGCGGTTGCCGGAATGAATGCCGGGCGGCAAATTTTTTACCGCCATCAGCGCCGTGTAATCGGCCATGTTCACGGCGAAGAACTGCATTTGGCTGAACAGCGCATAAATACTCGCCTGGTCGATAAACGACGTCAGATCGCCGCCCCACAAACAAGAGTACATTGCTTGCGGCTTGGCGTGGAGGATCTTAGTGATGACTTCGGTGTAATCGGCTTGGAACAGCTTTGGCCACGCCTCCGCAACGATTTCCACCTCCGGATTGAAGTGCTTGAGGAATTCGACGAAATCGCCGGTGGCGTCGCGGCCATAGGCGTAATCCGGCGAGCAGGTTACCCAGCGTTTCAAACCCTTCGCCTTTGCGATCGTGGCCGCATAAGCGCCGCCGACGATAGAATCGTGCACGCCCTGGCGCGCCGTGCGGAATGCATTGGGAATGCGCAGCTTGGGATCGGCAGATAGCGATGTCGTCTCGGAGAGATTGTGAATGCATAGAACGCCCAAGTCGCGCGCGACCTCGTGCACCGCGAACGCGCCGGCAGACGATTCGCAATCGAACAGGATTTCGCAACCGTCGCTGGTGACGAGTTCGCGGGCGATACGCGCGGATTCTTGCGGCTGGCCCTTGGAATCGCGAATCACCATTTCGATCTTGCGGCCGCCCAGGCCACCGGCGGCGTTGAATTTTTCGACTTCCATCATCACCGCATTGCGCGACGAGGCGCCGAGCTGCGCCACGCGCCCCGAAAGAATAGTTCCCATGCCGACTTTGATCGGCTTATCTTGGGCGCGGCTGATCATCGGAAAGCCCAACGCCGCTGCGCCGCCGATGGCGGCGGCCGATTGCAATACGCGCCGACGGTTCTTGCTGATGCCTGAAAAGTGTTTCGCCATTGTTTTTCCTCCTAACCAAATAGATTAATTGCCGGCGAGCGCCGTTCAATCCAACCGCATCCGTCCGCCTGCGGACCAACGCATTCTTAATACTAACGCCCAACCATCCGCACAGGCCGACTGCTCATTCTTGAGGGTTCATAACTCTTAACAAGCGATCGAGTGACAACAGGCGCCCCGCACCTTTTATCCCACTTCCCAGCGGGAGAGGGGGTTTACAGAAACGCGCGTGATCATACCATGAACGCCGATTCGGCGAGGCAGCCGGCGATTCCCAAATACTCTCCGCAAAGACGCCTTTTTCCCTAAATGGCTGCTGCAGGTGATGACAATTGACCATTTGCCGGCTTAGCGATAGATTGAGGGTCGGCGAACAAGGGTGCCTAAAGCGGGGGCCGTCGATGGCTGGGGCAAACAATTCGTGGTTACCCGCGGCAGGTGCATTTGGCTAGAGCGGGCGCCTGGCCCAATTTCTCATTGGCGGCACTAAAATGGCAGAGTTGACATCAGCAACTTGCGCAACGGCGAAGGAGCCGGAGCCTCGCGGGCGCGAGACCGCTTCGAGCGGGCCAGCAATCGCTTTACTCACGCGCAAAGAGCTTGTCCGCGCGGAACAGGTGGCGATGGTCTATCGAGAGGCTCCCGGCGCTTTGGCTGCTGGGGTCGTGGGGGCCTTGCTGTTGGCGTTTGCTCTTTATCGTGGCGTGCCCCCAACTCGTGGCATGTTGTGGCTGATGTTGTGTTTTTTTGCGACGCTGTTGGTGTTCTGTTTGTGGGTTTGGCATAAACGTTCTCGACCTGATCCCGCCGAAACCCAAATCTGGGCGCGTCGAATGAACATCGCTATCCTGTTGCTAGGACTGTCCTGGGGCGCGGCCGGAATAATCCTGTTCGAAAATGACTACACTCGCCAGTTGATGCTCGCATTCGCCTTATTATTAGT
>JALYOK010000013.1 GCA_030856925.1 Pseudomonadota bacterium | reverse complement strand
GAAGGAAGGCTATCAGGTAGTGTTGGCGGGACGTCGGGCGGAGCCGTTGCAACAAGTTGCACAAGTTTCAAACGCGAAAGATCGTGTGCTCGCCGTTCCGACAGATGTAAGCGATCCGCAATCGGTGACCGAATTATTTGCTAAGACAAAAGACCGGTTCGGTCGGCTCGATCTGTTGTTCAACAATGCCGGCGTCAGCGTAGGCGGGCCGATCGAAGACTTGACGTTCGAGCAATGGAAAAGCGTGGTCGATGTCAATTTGACCGGACCTTTTCTTTGCATCCAGGCCGCGGTTCGAATGATGAAAAGCCAGGATCCGATGGGTGGCCGGATCATCAACAACGGTTCTATTTCCGCCCACGCGCCGCGGCCGAATTCAGCACCCTACACTTCCACCAAACACGCGATCACCGGCCTCACGAAAGCGACTTCGCTAGACGGCCGTAAATACAACATCGTTTGCAGCCAAATCGACATCGGCAACGCCGCGACGGAGTTGATTGCGCCACGGGCCAAGCTCGGTTTGCCGCAAGCCGACGGGTCGCTAGCAATAGAGCCGTTGATGGATGTTGAGCACGTAGGTCAGGCGATTGTGTATATGGCGAGTTTACCGCTGGAAACCAACGTACAATTCATGACCATCATGGCGACCAAAATGCCATTCGTCGGACGCGGGTAGCGGACCTTTTTTTAGCGTCATTTTAAAACCAGCACCCCTGCCATTTATCTGAGGAGAACCAAATGAAACGCATACTCACCCTAGTCGCAACCAGCTTTTGCCTGGCCGCCTCATCGAGCTTCGCTGCGGAGCTCGCTAGTCGCATGGCGCTTACCTTAGACGTCGCCAAGCAATTGTCTGCCGCCGCCGAAGCGGAAGCCGCCAAGAACAATTGGACGGTCGCCATCGCGATCGTCGACGAAGCAGGCCACTTGGTGCATCTTGCCAAGATCGACAATACGCAATATGGGAGCATCGACGTGGCGATCCAGAAAGCGCAAACGTCCGCTGCATTCAAGCGGCCGACCAAAGTGTTCGAAGAAGCCATAGCCGGCGGCCGCAACGCCATCATCGGCCTGAAAGGTGCGCTGCCGCTGGAAGGTGGCCTGCCGATCATTCACGACGGCAAAGTTATCGGCGCCATCGGCGTAAGTGGTGTGAAGTCGACGGAAGACGGCCAAGTCGCGAAAGCCGGCGCCGACGCGCTGGCGCGCGTCCTGGGCAAATAAGCAACCCAACGTAGCCTAGTTCGAGCGCAAGCTATACCGATCGTGGGGCGCTACGGTTCTCGTTCCTCAAGCAAGGCTTGCCATTGTTCGGTGCGAATACGGGCAGAATTTCGTAGCGCTCGTCATTTCGTTCAAACCGATCTTCCGCCGTCCACCGGCAACTCTACACCGGTGATGAAATCCGCATCATCGGAAGCGAGATACACGCATGCCTTGGCGATATCCAGCGGGGTCGCCAAACGGCCGAGCGGAATATTGCCGAGGAATTTCTTTTGGTTCGCAGGGGTATCGGGTAAACCCGAGAATAACTCGAACATGCCCGTCGGCGACATCACCGGCGCGACCGCGTTCACTCGAATATTGTCGGGGCCGAGCTCGGCCGCCATGGCTTTCGACAACACGTTAACCGCGGCTTTAGACGCGCTGTACCACACCAGACCGGGACGCGGCCGCATGCCCGAAACGGAGCCGATGTTGATAATACAGCCGCGCTTTTTGGCTCGCATGATAGGCACCGTCGCCAAGGTCATAAAGTAAATAGATTTCATGTTCACATCGAACACACGATCGAAGGTCGCCTCATCGACATCGAGCAACGGTTGATTTTTATGGGTGTAACCGGCGTTATTGACGACGATATCCAGCGTGCCGAATTTTTTCAAAGTCGCGGCGACCAGTGCGTCGATGTCGACGCGCCGGGTGACGTCGCATTTGATCGCGAACGCATTTCCGCCGAGTTCGGCCGCCACTTTTTCCGCCCCTTTTTCGTTCAAATCGGCAACGGCCACCTTGGCGCCTTCGGCCACGTAGCGACGTGAAATCTCCGCGCCGAACCCACCGGCCGCGCCGGTGACGATTGCGACTTGGTCTTTTAGTCTCATTGCGTGATGCTCCTCGTTACTGGGTCGTTGAAAGCAATATTATAATTGAGTCTCGCCACCGTCCTTATCCCCCCTGCCTCGTGGCAATGCAGTCTTAACCTCCGCCCTGCTATTGGCTCACAGCCCGCTCACACTAGCGTCCCATCGAGTAAAATTCCGCATTCGGCATCATGCTCGTCAAGTTCGCCATGCGATTGGACAACGCGAAGAACGCTGCGATGGAGCCGATGTCCCACACGTCCTCATCGTTGAAACCATGGCTGCGCAAAGTGACAAAATCCTGGTCGGAAATCTTGTACGACTCCGTCGCCACCTTCATGGCGAAATCCAGCATCGCGCGTTGGCGCGGGGCGACATCGGCTTTGCGATAGTTCACGGCGATCTGATCGGCGAGCAGCGGCTGTTTTGAATAGACCCGCAGCATGGCGCTGTGGGCGACGACGCAGTAGACGCAGTTGTTGGCGCCGCTGGTGGCGACCACGATCATTTCCTTCTCTGCTTTCGACAGCGCGTTTTCCTTCAGCATCAGCGCATCGTAATAGGCAAAGAACGCGCGAAACTCAGCGGGTCGGCGGGCTAACGCGGCGAACACGTTCGGGATGAAACCGGCCTTTTCCTGAACTTCTAAGATGTGTTCACGGATGTCCTCGGGTACATCTTTCAACTCTGCAAGCGGGTACCGGCCTGGCGATTGCGGCATTCGATTACTCCTGACATTGGCTGGTTTAAGATTCCAGCAAAAACTTTCGGATAGCAAAAACTTGCGCGTTATCCATTAATGCCGGGGCATGTCCGGTGTTCGGTACTTCGATAGATTCCACGTTACTTCGCCCGACTTGCATTTGCCGGACCGTTTCCGGCAGCAACAAATCCGATTCCGCACCGCGAATCACCAACACCGGGCAAGTCACGCCTTGCCAAAACGTCCATAAACTGATGTCCTGTATTGCCGGGCCTTTGAAGACGTCGGCAATAGCGGGGTCGTAGTGGAGGACGAAATTTCCGTTTGATGATTGTTTCGCGCTATGTTCCGCCATGTGGCGCCATTGGGCGTCGGTCAATTTGCCGAATGGCGCCATAACCACCCGCAGATACTGCTCCACCTCATCCAGGCTCTGCATAGTGGGCGAGCGGCCGACATATTGAGCCAGCCGCTCCAGCGAGGCTTTGGGAATGAATGGCCCGACGTCGTTCATCACCAGCCGGCGAATCGGGGAATGGGCTTGTCCCGCCAACATCATGCCTATCAAGCCGCCCATGGAGGTGCCGACCCAGTGAAGTTCGCCGGGATTCGCCCGCGCGATCAGTGCGTTCATGTCCGCGAGATATTGCGGATAATTGTAATCGCCGGGATGAGTCAACCATTGGCTGTCGCCGCGGCCCACGATGTCCGGGCACAGCACCCGGTAGCGGTCTTGCATCGCTTCAGCCAGCACATCGAAATCACGGCCGTTACGCGACAGACCGTGTACGCAGATCAGCACACGCGGATTGTCAACCTCGCCCCACTCGGTGTAAGCAACGCGATGAAAGCCATGGGGACCCAGTCCTAAAACGGAATTCTTGCGCATATTTTTCTAAAGAGTCCTCGCGCGTTGGCGCAGTTGAAATTTCTGAATTTTCCCTGTCGAGGTTTTCGGCACCAGGCCAAACACAATAATCTTGGGGCATTTAAAACCGGCCAGGCGTTCGCGGCAAAACGCGATTATTTGCTCTTGCGTCGCCGACGCGCCGTCGCGCAGCTCAACGAACGCACAAGGCGACTCGCCCCATCTTTCATCAGGCTTCGCGACTACGGCAGCGCTCATGACGGCCGGATGGCGATATAACACATCTTCCACCTCGAGCGATGAAATATTCTCGCCACCGGAAATGATGATGTCTTTGGAGCGATCCTTGATTTTGGAGTAACCGTCGGGATAAGTCACCGCCAAATCGCCGGAGTGAAACCAGCCGCCCACGAACGCCTCATCCGTCGCTTTTGGATTTTTGAGATAGCCTTTCATGGTGATGTTGCCGCGGAACATGATCTCGCCCATGGTCTCTCCGTCCCATGGCACCGGTGTCATGTTTTCCGGGTCCATCACCACCATGTCCTCCTGCAGCAAATACGCCACGCCTTGGCGGGAATTTTTCTCGGCGCGCTGCTCGAGAGACAACTCGCGCCATTCCTCCTGCGGCGCGCAGAGGGACGCCGGGCCGTAAATTTCCGTCAATCCGTAGGTGTGAACCAAATCGAATCCGAGCCGCTCCATGCCCTCGATCATGGCCGCCGGCGGCGCGGCGCCGGCTACCATCGCCGACACGGGATGATCGATGCCGCGCTTCATGTCGGCCGATGCGTTGATTAAAGTGGAGTGAACGATAGGCGCACCGCAATAGTGGCTGACTTTCTCCGCACGCATCAGGTCGAAAATTATCTTCGCTTCGACTTTGCGCAGACAAACATTGACGCCCGCCTGCGCGGCGATCGACCAAGGAAAACACCAGCCGTTGCAGTGAAACATCGGCAATGTCCACAGATAAACCGGATGGCGCCGCATGTTCCAGGTCAAAACATTGCCGATCGCGTTCATGTAGGCGCCGCGATGATGATAGACCACGCCTTTGGGATTGCCTGTGGTGCCGGAGGTGTAGTTGAGCGCGATGGCATTCCATTCGTCGCTCGGATAGGCAAACTTGAAATTCGCATCGCCCCGGTCGAGAAATACCGCGTAATCCATCGCACCCAGCCGTTTGCCTGGGCCGGTGTACATCGGGTCAGCCACATCGATTACCAAAGGTTTCTTCTTTACCAATGCCAGCGCCCTTTCGACGGTCGCGGAATATTCCAGATCGCAGAACAACACTTTCGCTTCGCCGTGATCGAGCATGAAAGCGATGGCCTCCGGGTCGAGCCGCGTGTTAAGCGCATTCAGCACCGCACCTATCATCGCCGGGCCGAAATGCAAATCCACCAGGGCAGGAATATTGGGCAGCATCGCGGCCACCGTATCGCCTTCGCGGATACCGTGCTGTTTCAGCGCCGACGCCAATTTGCGGCACCGGACATATTGTTCTTTCCAGGTGTGGCGCTCGGCGCCGTGCACTACTGCGAGCCGATTGGGATAAACATATGCAGCCTTGTCCAGAAAAGAAAGCGGCGTCAGCGGGGTAAAGTTCGCGCTGTTTTTGTCTAGGTGGGTATCGTAAGAATGCGTCATGATGGCGTTCCTGCTCGCGGCGGCTGGGCTTGTTTGAATTGCACCTCGCGATAGCCTGCGAATATATGTTTTAGCTTGAGTCGCTGAAATTTACCTGTCGTCGTCAATGGAATCTCGCTGCCAAATTTTACTACCTTGGGCGATTTTGAAAACGACATTACCTTGCGGCATGCCACCAGCACGTCGTCTTCCGACAGCATCGCACCCTCCTCCCTGACTACATAGGCGCCGACTTCCTCGCCGTACCATTCATTATCGAAGGCGATGGCAAGTCCTACTTTGACGCCGGGAATGGCCTGAAGGACTTCCTCGATCTCGAACGGGCTGTACTTGACGCCGCCGCGGTTAATCAATTCCTTGATGCGCCCGGTGATGAACAGGAACTTTCGTCCGTTGTCGTCGAGTTGAAAAAATCCCTCGTCGCCACTGTGAAACCAACCGTGCTTGAAGGCGTCCAAATTAGCATCATCGCGATTGAAATAACCGAGCATCACATTCGGGCCGCGCAATACGATTTCGCCCTTTTCGCCGGCCGGCAAAGCTTCGTCGTCGTCATTGTGTATCGCGATCTCGTTGATGTCGATCTCGACACCGATGGACGGGTAGCCATAATGCGTCAGCCAATGGCGGTGCTGTTCGGGGGGGAGATCCAACGGCATGAGGCAGGCAAAAGCCGTCGTCTCCGAAAGGCCATAACCATGGACGATCTTTTGTTTGAACTGGTTCGAGAATCGGCTCACCAACGAGACAGACAGCGTTCCTGCGCCGCATAATATGTGGCTTAAACACTCAAGATTGAGGCGGGAAATATCTTCATCGGCTTCACAAAGAAATTGCAAAATCGTAGGAACAACGGAAACGATATTCACCTGACGCTGGGCAAGCCGCCGCCAAAACGTGCTGGCCTTAAAGCCTCGATTGAGGACCACAGAGCCACCGGCATAAAGCGGCAAGACATGGGTCATGCAAAGGCCATTGACGTGATGCACCGGTAACACGCACATCATGCGCACGTCGGACGTCAGGCCTTGCCATTCCGCCGCGCTTTTGCAATCGATGAGCAAATTGTATTGCGACAACATCACACCCTTTGGCGCCCCCGTGGTGCCGCTGGTGTAGACCAACAACGCCTGGTCCTCCAGCATATTCTCCGCCGGCGCAACGAAGTCGCCGTTTAGCGAATCGAGCCTCGCCTGATAGGCCGCATCCATGACAACAACATGTTCGAGGCAGGGAACCCGTGTCTTTAGCATGTTCCCGCGACCGGCATAGTCCGTCGCTACTAACATCACACGGCATTCGGCGTTCTGCAAAATGAACGCGATATGGTTATCGTCTTCCGCGGCGTTCTGTGGGGTCGCCACAGCGCCCAGCTTCCAGCACGCGAAACAAACGATCACGCCATCGGGATGATTAAACGCCAAGGTCGCGACCTTGTCACCGCGCCGAACGCCATAATCATCCCGCAATAGATTCGCGACCCGGTTGATCCGGCCATTGAAGTCACGGTAGCGAGACTCCGAACGTTCGCCGGTATCGTCGTTGTGGTAAAACAGAAAAACCTTGTCCGGGGCGGCGGCCGTTTGGCGCTCGAGTAGCTCCGCGACCGAGCGGAACGGCACAAGATAACGGTCCGGCGTTACGCCGCGCAGGGTCCGAGCCCGGCGAATATTTTCCGCGACGGTGGAGAGATTGGAATCGCTCATCATTGCTATTAAAACTCGCTCCGTACGTACTTTTGATTTTCGGTGACGACTGCATCGAGGGCGATATCGTGGTTTTCGACCGGGACCCGATCGACGATTTGAACCGCAAACGCCGCCGCGACAAAGGTCGCGCGCCGGCGAAGGTCCTCAAGCAGGCGATCGTAATAGCCGCCGCCGTAGCCAAGCCGATTGCAGTCGGCGTCAAAGGCGACACCCGGAACCACCACGAAATCGATTTCCTCCGCCGATATTCTCTCACAGCGCTCCGGATCGGGTTCCAATATGCCCCAGATTCCCGGAATCAGATCCGAATCGAGGTCTGTGACTTCGAAAAGATCCAGTCTTCGTGCGGAGCGATTGATCTTCGGCAGAACCAATATCTTGTCGCGATCGAGCGTCGCGCGCACGATCTCCGAGGTGTTAAATTCCGCGGCGAAACTCATGTAGGCCAGCACGGTCTGGGCATCGTCGAATCCGCCTAGCGTCAAAACTTGTTTGCTGATGGTTTGATTCGCAGCCTGCCTCGAGAAAAGGCTCAGCGCCGACCGGCGTGCGATGATCGCCTTGCGGAGTTCAATCTTCTCGTCGTGCGTCGTCATATAGTAACGCCCGATCGGAACGAGAGCTTTTAATTTTCTCTAACGCATCACGAAAAGCCTCCGGAATCGCCACCGGTTTCCGAATTGCGCGCTCGACAAATACATGAACAAAGTGTCCAAACGCAGCAGCCTCGTCATCGCCGTGCTTGAATATCCCTATCTCGAAACGAACTGAGCTATTGCCGATCTTGGCTACCCGCAGACCCACGTCGACGGATTCGGGAAAGGCCAGCAATTTTTTGTACCGACACATGGTTTCAACCCTGCCTATCCGGTTGATTACCAATCATGCTATTGGGTGAGTCCAC
>JALYOK010000001.1 GCA_030856925.1 Pseudomonadota bacterium | reverse complement strand
CCTCGATCACCTCTTGCAATGCCCCTTGGGTTTCGCCGAGATCGCTGCTGCTGTTTTGGGTGATTCCCGCCCACCGCGCGAGTAAAAGCCGGAGCGGACGAGACGCGCGCCGAATGGCGCGCTGATCCTCGCCGGGCCTATTATCAGGAGCCGACGGAGGATTGCTGCCCACGCTCGCACTCGGCATTAGCCGGGGCGCCACGACAATCGCAATGATCGATGCGGTCAGCGCCGCACCGCTAATCCAGGCAGGAATCAAGAAGACGGCCCACAGCCATGGCAATAAAGCCACGACGGCGAAGACCAGGATTTGTTGACGATTAAACGAGGGGGTTTTTATCGGATTGCCCATTCGCTAATCGTAAAACTTGACGCAGACCGGCGTAATCAACGGCCAGCGAAAACGTCTCTGACACCCCACGCCAGCGCCACGGGATGTGGTGGGAATCCAGAAGATTGAACCAGGCAACCAAAAGCTGCAGCACCGATGCGTCAAATTTTGTCACCGCCGAAGCATCTACTTCGACCGCGTCGAAGTGTTCAAGATTGGCGCGCATCATCGATTCGTGCACAGTCAAAGCGGTGGATACGTCCGCGCGCTCCTGCAGCATCAGCGTGGCGACGCGATTTACTTCGCCTATCTCTACCACTGGACGCGGCTTGCAATCAGGTACTCAACCGCGTTTACTTGCAGCATAAGTCAGAGCACCCATATTCATAAAGACTAATATTATCATCTATATTATGTATTTATAATAAATACTTACATTTAACTATTATAAATAAGCGTTATGATACTGCTTTGCTTGATTTTAACTAATAGTCATCTTTGATACCATGACTTCTGTCCCGAATATTAAGTTAATCTTTTACTTGAATATCGCGTTATCATAATACATAAAATACAGAGGCTTTTGCTTTATTTTTAAACATTTTAATTAATATATTACCTATTTCAAAGCAATTTTCATGAATGACCCGGCGGCCATTGAACGGATCGGAAAATATATCGTTATTCGCGAAATCGGACGCGGCGCCTTCGCGACGGTGTATTTGGCCGATGACCCCTTTAATCAGCGCAAAGTCGCGATTAAGCTCCTGGACAAAAACGACGACTATAAAGATTCGGAGTCCGCACGACGCCGCAAACTGTTCCTGAACGAAGCATCGCTGGCGGGCAAACTGGTGCACCCGAATATCGTAAAGGTGTTCGACGCATCGACCGAGTCGGACATGAGCTACTTGGTCATGGAGTACGTTCCGGGCGGGAACCTGAAGCACTATTGCAGCGAAGACAACTTACTGCCCATTCGCAAGGTAGCCATGCTGGTGTTCAAGTGTTGCCGTGCCTTGGACTACGCCTACCAGAACGGGGTCATTCATCGAGACATCAAACCGGCGAATATCCTGCTCAGCGAGCAGGAGGATATCAAAATCAGCGATTTCGGAACGGCCCACATCTCGACCACGCAGACAACCCAGGTGCAGGGCTTTTTGGGTTCCCCAGCCTACATGTCGCCCGAGCAGATCAACGAAGAAAATCCTTCGGTTCAGTCGGATATTTATTCAATGGGCATTGTTCTATACGAATTGCTGTCGGGTCGGTTGCCGTTCACGGCGCAGAATTTTCCTTCGATGCTCAATAAGATTCTGAATGAGCCGGCCATGTCGATCACCGATTACCGCCCGGATTTGCCGGACCGGCTGGTGAGCATCGTACATAAGGCGATGCATAAAGAATTATCGATCCGCTATCCCAACTGGTATGAGTTCTCCCGCGATCTCGCCGATAGCCTGAAAGAATGGGAACAGATCGTCAACGAATTGAGTCATGCGGAGAAAGTGAATCTGCTTCGGGACCTCAATTTCTTCAAGTTCTTCAATGAAGAACAACTCAAAGAAGTGGTTCGCAACGCCGACTGGGTCAGCCGCGCGAAGAACGAGAATGTGTTACAGGAGGGCGATATCGACCAGGCTTTCTATGTCATAGTCAAGGGTAAGGTCAAAGTCACCAAAGGCGGGCGCATGTTAAACGCCCTCAAATCCGGCGATTGCTTCGGCGAGATCTCGTTTCTTAACCCGACGAATCAGGAACGCACCACCGCGGTCACTGCCCTGGACGACGTAAAAATCTTAAGATTGCATGTGCCGCAAATGGACCTGATGTCGGAAAGCACCCAACTGCAGTTCAACAAGATTTTTTTGCGCAACTTGGTTAGTCGCCTGTCGCAGACTAGCTCCGACGCGGATCTCTAGGGGTTTGTTGAAAACCCTTAGCCTACGAGGTGGTAGACCGCGCCGGAAGATTGTAACTCCGATTGCACCAGGCGCACGCCGCGCACCGTCCAGGTGACGGGGCCGATCGAGGTCCATTTTGCCGACCGCCGGGCATTTCTCACCAGCGTAATGTGCGGAACGAAAGGTCTGAGGTCGATAGCAAACCCGCGTTCCCGCAATGTGCGCTTTAAATCTGCAGCGACTTCCAATAATTCACGCGGCGATTCTGTCGGGGCAGCATAGACGACACCGCGGGAAAATGAAGCTACTCGATCCAACACCAGTTCACACGAAAAATCTCCTCGATCCGCGGCAAGTTTCGACAATTCCGAAACGGCGTCATTCGCTACATCCCCTAAGAACGCCAGGGTCGTGTGAATGTTATGCCATGGAATCGGTTTCCCTTGAGAATCACGCGCAAGTTGGCGGGCGACTTCGGCGAGCTGCCGCTGGATAGTCTCATCAGGCCAGAGCGCAAAGAATAAACGTCGAAAAGCTTGTGCCGTCACTGTCTCGCCAAATGCTCCAACAAACACACCGCCTGGACCGCGATCCCCTCACCGCGGCCGGTAAAGCCCATTTGTTCCGTCGTGGTTGCCTTAATGTTAATTGCGTCCGTCGGCAGTTCGAGGTCATGGGCAATATTGATGACCATCGCCGGAATATGCGGGGCCATGCGCGGCGCCTGGGCAATGAGGGTGGCATCAAGATTGACGATGCGAAAATCCAGGACGCGAATTTTTTGATGGACTGCGCGCAGCAATACACGGCTGTCAATGTCCTTGAAAGTCGGATCGCCGTCGGAAAAATGCCGGCCGATGTCGCCTAACGCCGCTGCGCCCAGCAATGAATCGCAGATCGCATGGAGCAAGACATCGGCGTCGGAATGGCCGAGCAAACCCAAAGGAAAGGGAATTTCCACCCCACCGATGATCAGCTTGCGGCCGGGCGCAAAGGCGTGAACATCGAAGCCCTGACCGACACGCAGGTTGGTCATTTTATTGTTCCCTGCCCGCTTCGCCGCGTCAGTAGCCACTCTGCAAGGGGGAGATCTTCGGCATAGGTCACTTTAATATTATCGCGCTCGCCCATCACCAGCTTAGGCCGCAGGCCGGCCGCCTCGATGGCGTTTGCTTCGTCAGTGATCGCTGCAAGCTGAGCATTTTGTAAAGCATTGCGCAAGGCGCCGGCGCGAAACATTTGCGGTGTTTGAGCGTGCCACAGCGCTATTCGTGATTCAGTCGAACTCGCGCGACCGTTTTCATCGGCACGTTTGATCGTGTCCGAAACCGGAACCGCCAACAGGCCGCCGACCACATCGCTGCCGACCTCGTCGATCAAGCGATTCAATGCCACGGCCGACAGACACGCTCGCGCCGCATCATGCACCAGCACCCAATCGTTCTCGAGTACCCCATGGCGCTCCATCGCGTGCAATCCATTCAGCACCGTCTCTGCACGGGTCAGCCCGCCGCAAGGCAATACCACCGCGGCTTCCAGGCCAGCCATACTTGAGAGCCTTCTCCTATAAGGGTCTTCAGGCAGCACTGCAATAAAAATCCGGGCGATTCGCTTGTCCGCGAGCAGTGCCGCTGCAGCGTATGCAAGCAACATTTTTCCGGCGATTTCGAGATATTGCTTTGGCATATCGCCGCCAAAGCGAGCGCCGGTTCCCGCAGCCGGAATCAATGCGAAATAACGCGGCATGGGGGACACTAGGCGATTATTTCCAAACCGCCCATATACGAACGCAACACGGAGGGTATCGCCACGCTGCCGGCGGCCTGCTGGTAATTTTCCAATATCGCGACCAAAGTGCGGCCGACGGCCAAGCCCGAACCGTTGAGCGTATGAACTAACTCCGTTTTCCCTTGCGCGTTACGAAAGCGCGCCTGCATGCGCCGCGCTTGAAACGCCTCGCAATTCGAGCAGGAAGATATTTCACGATAGGCATTTTGCGCCGGCAACCAGACTTCAAGATCGTACGTTTTCGCCGCGCCGAATCCCATATCGGCGCTACACAATGCCATCACCCGGTAGGGCAACTCCAGCTTCTGCAAAATCGCCTCGGCATGGCCGACCATTTCTTCCAATGCCTCATAGGATTTTTCCGGATGCGCAATCTGCACCATCTCGACTTTGTCGAACTGATGTTGACGGATCATCCCCCTTGTGTCTTTGCCGTAACTGCCCGCTTCCGAGCGGAAACAGGGCGTGTGGGCCGTGAGTTTCATAGGTAAGTCCTCCGGTTTGAGGATCTCGCCGCGAACGGTGTTGGTCAGCGATACTTCTGAGGTCGGAATTAGATACCACTCCTCGTCTGACCGTTCAAAGCCTGGATCTTGCGAACAACCCATCTGGTGCTCCTCGCCACTTTCTAGGCGTTCCGCAGCGACCCACTTCCCTCTTGGCACCACAAATAAGTCTTCTTTAAATTTTGGCAGTTGCCCAGTGCCCCGCATACTCTCGGCATTCACCAGATACGGTGTATAACACTCCGTATAGCCGTGCTCCTGCGTTTGCATGTCGAGCATGAATTGGGCAATAGCGCGATGTAGACGCGCTACGCTACCTTTCATAAAAGTAAATCGAGCACCGGCGAGTTTGGCCCCCATCGCGAAATCTAAGCCGCGAAGATTCGCACCAATATCGACATGATCTTTAACATCGAAATCGTATTTCTTCGGTGTGCCCCAGCGACGTACCTCGATATTGTCGTCGGAGGATTTTCCGGCAGGCACGCTTATGTGCGGCAAGTTTGGCACGTGCAACATTAGGTCTTGCAGCTTCATTTGCAGCGCTTCCAGTTGCGCTTCACAAACTTTCAATTCATCGCCCAGGTTGGCGACTTCGGCCATGATCGCCGACACATCTTTGCCCTTGGCCTTTGCCTGCCCGATGAGCTTAGACGATTGATTGCGTTTCGCCTGCAACGCTTGGGTCTTTATCTGAATCGCCTTACGCTCGTTTTCCAACCCACCGTACAATTCGACATCGAGCTGGAAGCCGCGCCCAGCAAGGCGCTTGGCGATTCCTTCCAAATCTGTTCGGAGTAATTGAATGTCTAACATTATGGTCCGTAGCGCGCGCCGTGCGCACGATGATGATGGAATGGTGCGCGTTGTGCACCCTACATTTTTTTCTTCGCGTTCGCGTCCAGTTCGCGCAAGGCGTTTAGCTTGTCGCGTATCTTAGCCTCCAGACCCCGATCTGTCGGCTCGTACCAGCGCTTATTCTCAATGCCGTCCGGCAAATATTGCTCACCCGCCGCGTACGCATTTTCCTGGTCGTGGGCGTAGCGATATTCCTTGCCGTAGCCCAAATTTTTCATGAGCTTGGTAGGGGCATTGCGCAAGTGGATCGGCACGGGCCGCGATTGATCTTCCGCCACGAAAGCACGCACTGAATTATACGCGACGTAGGCCGCATTACTCTTGGGCGCGCAGGCCAAATAGAGCGCCGCCTGCGCCAACGCCAACTCACCTTCCGGTGAGCCGAGCCGCTCGAAGGTGGCGACCGCATCGAGGGTCAGATTCAGCGCCCGTGGGTCGGCCAGGCCGATATCCTCGCTCGCCATGCGCACCAGGCGCCGGCCCAGGTAGCGCGGATCGGCGCCGCCGTCCAACATGCGCACCAGCCAATAAAGCGCGCCATCGGGATTGGAGCCGCGCACGGATTTATGCAATGCCGAAATTTGATCGTAGAACTGATCGCCGCCTTTGTCGAAGCGGCGCCCGCTGTGAGTGAGTGCGTTTTGCACCAACTGCGCATCGATCATTTTCACGCCGCTTTGCTCGACGGCAACTTTGAGTTGCTCCACCGAGTTCAGTAAACGTCGCGCGTCGCCGTCGGCGCTTTCGATCAATAACTTCGCCGCCTCGCCGGACATCGTGATGTCTTGAAGAACCGCATCCAGAGCGCGTCTCAGCAAGGTGTCCAGTTCGTCTCCGGAGAGGCTGTGCAACACATACACGGCGGCGCGCGACAGCAACGCGCCGTTGACTTCGAACGATGGATTCTCCGTGGTGGCGCCAATAAATGTGATCAGTCCCGATTCGACGTGGGGAAGAAACGCGTCTTGCTGGGATTTGTTGAAACGATGCACTTCGTCGACGAATAAAATCGTGGCGCGGCCGAACTGTTCGCGATTGAGCTTCGCCTGTTCGATGGCTTCGCGGATGTCTTTTACCCCGGACAACACCGCCGACAACGGCACGAAAACCGCATCGAACGACTCGGCCATCAGTCTCGCCAAAGTGGTCTTGCCGACGCCAGGCGGCCCCCACAAGATCATCGAATGAATTTTTTTCGCGGCGAAAGCGACGTTCAAAGGCTTGCCTGGCGCAAGCAAATGGGATTGGCCGATTACCTCATCGAGACGCTTCGGACGCAGTAGTTCCGCCAGAGGCGGTGTGGGTAAGGTCATGCCGTACGTCGAGCAACTTATAAGAACACGTTATTCGCCAACCACGTCCGCTCCCTTGGGCGGAGTAAATTTGAATAGGTCGGAGCCGAGTTTGGGATTCTTCTCTGCCTTTGTGAATCGAATGATGGTTTTCTGACCAAAGGTATCGACCAGTTCCATGACCTCTAGGCCTGCGTCGCTAAAGCCCATGCGTATGCTCTCGAACGTCGTATCCTTATCCCTAGGCTTTGCCAGAAGCCAATCGATCCCTTCGCTGCCGCCGCCATCGACCAGCGTAAAACTCCGTTCGATTTCGTTACTGCCCGCGAGCAATGCCGCGGGGCTGGAACCTAAGGACTCCGTCAGCCGTTTCACGGTGACTTGATTGAGATCGTTATCCCATATCCAAAGCTTCTGGCCGTCGCCGATGATGAGTTGCGGATAAGGCTTGACGTATTCCCAGCGAAATTTTCCCGGTCTGGAGAACTGCATAGTTCCGCTTGATTCGCTGGTGACTTTACCACTGCGATCCACCACCGACTGACTGAACTGCGCTCGCAGCGTCTTGGCGCCCTCCACGAACTCGTGCAGCCGATCGATGCCGCCGGCGCCGGCGTTGCCTGCCAAAAACATCAATACGATTACGACCTTAAGAAATGGGGAGCGCATGTTATTCATTGCCGGAAGGTGGGTGCAGGAGAACGTAACGCGCGTGCGACGCAATACGTCTACCGCTCGGCGCCGGGCGCCAGGATCTCGCGGTTACCGTTGCTCTGCATCGGCGAAACCATGCCGGCCCGCTCCATGTCCTCGATCAGCCGAGCGGCGCGGTTGTAGCCGATACGAAGATGGCGCTGCACCAAGGAAATCGAGGCGCGGCGCGACTTCAGCACCACCTCGACCGCTTGATCGTAGAGTGGATCTTTCTCCCCGCCGCCAGAGCCGCTGCTCAATAGATCCTCACTTTCATCAGCGCTGTCCGGACCATCCAGGATCCCTTCCACGTAGTTGGGCTCGCCTTGCTCCCTCAAATATTCGACTACTTTGTGGACTTCTTGGTCGGCTACGAAGGCGCCATGAACCCGCTGCGGATAGCCGGAACCGGGCGGAAGATAAAGCATATCGCCCTGGCCCAGCAGCGCCTCGGCGCCCATCTGATCCAAGATCGTGCGCGAATCGATCTTGCTTGAGACTTGAAAGGCAATGCGGGTGGGAATGTTGGCTTTAATAAGGCCGGTAATCACATCGACCGACGGCCGCTGGGTCGCCAGAATCAAGTTGATGCCCGATGCCCGCGCCTTCTGCGCCAGGCGCGCGATCAGTTCCTCGACTTTCTTGCCGACCACCATCATGAGATCGGCCAATTCGTCGATCACCACGACAATGAGCGGCAACGGCTCCAGCGACTCGGGCATGTCCGGCGTCAAACTGAAAGGGTTTTTGAGCGGATTGCCGGCCTTTTCGGCGTCGGCGACCTTGCTGTTATAGCCGGTAAGATTACGCACGCCCAGCGCCGACATTACCTTATAACGGCGCTCCATCTCGGCGATACACCAGTTCAGCGCGGCGCCCGCCTGGCGCATATCGGTGACCACCGGCGCGAGCAAATGGGGAATGCCTTCGTAGACCGACAACTCCAACATTTTTGGATCGATCAGAATCACCCGTATCTGCTTCGGTGTGGCTTTGTAGAGCAAGCTCAGGATCATGGCGTTGATCGCCACGGATTTGCCGGACCCGGTGGTTCCCGCCACGAGTAAATGCGGCATTCTCGCGAGATCCGCGACAACCGGATAACCGGAGATGTCCTTGCCCAGCGCCAAAGTAATGGGCGAACTCATGTCGGCGTAGACCTTCGAACTCAATATTTCCGACAGGCGAACCACTTGGCGTTTGGGGTTGGGGATCTCCAAACCCATGCAGCTCTTGCCGGGTATGGTCTCCACCAAGCGAATCGACGCCACCGACAGCGATCGAGCGAGATCCTTGACTAAGTTCACGATCTGGCTGCCTTTGACACCCACCGCCGGCTCGATTTCGTAGCGCGTCACCACCGGGCCGGGATACGCCGCCAAGACTTTCACCTGAACGTTGAATTCCAGCAGCTTCTTCTCGATCAAGCGCGAGGTAAATTCCAGGGCATCGGTCCCCATCGTTTCCACTGGAGCAGCCGGCGCGTCGAGCAAAGACAACGGCGGCAATTCCGAATCCGGCAGATCGGCAAACAACGGCACTTGCTTTTCCTGCGCTACCCGAGCGGATTTGACCGCCTGCGGCGCCGGCGGCGCGATCAACACTGGTTCGTGCTGCTCGAACATGCGTGTCAGTTCGCCGACGCTTCCCTCGCGCTCGATCTGCGCTTCTTCGCCGGCGCGGCGATCACGCCAAGCCTGATAGTGCTGGCGCGTCGTCAGGAAAAACAATTCCAGCGCGTGACCGGTTTTCTCCGCTAATCTAATCCATGAAAGGCCCGTAAATAGGCTAAAGCCGATGGCGAATACGACTAGCATCAATAGCGTTGCCCCGGTGAAGCCAAAGCCGGCGGCAACGCCACGGGAAATCAGCGCGCCCAACATGCCGCCGGGCGCCCCCGGCAATTCCGCGCCGACGCTGTGAAATCGCAGCGCTTCCAGTCCCGCGCTCGCCAGCAGAAGTAAAACAAAACCCAGCGAAGTGACGGCGGCGGAATGGCGATCGATCAGCCCGGCGAAATCCAAGCGGCGATAGCTATGCAACACCACGACAAAGGCCAGTGCCGCCCACCACCATGCCGAAACGCCGAATGCGGAAAGCAGAATGTCCGACAACCACGCCCCTAATGGCCCGCCGGTGTTGCGGACCAAGTCGTTATTCGCCGTGTGCGACCAGCCGGGATCGTCGGGGTGGAAGGTAAACAGAATCAGCGCCAAGTATCCGCCCAATGCCGCCAAAAACATCCATGACGCTTCGCGCAATAAGCGCGCCACCTTAGGCGAGATGGGATCGGCGGGGCGCGCCATGGTGGGCTTGAACAATCCGAACATAATGCCAATTTAAAACAATATGATGACAAGTATAACTTCATCGATCTCGACAAAGCTGGGAAATACCCGGAAAATTCGCACACAATCAAGGAATTCTCCCTTATGACCACAAAACACCAAAGTCTAATCATTCTCGGTTCCGGGCCCGCAGGCTACTCCGCCGCGGTTTACGCGGCCCGAGCCAACCTAAAACCGGTGTTGATCACCGGCCTCGCCCAAGGCGGCCAACTCATGACCACTACCGATGTAGACAACTGGCCAGCCGACGCCGATGGCGTGCAGGGACCGGAACTGATGGAGCGTTTTCTTAAACACGCGGAACGGTTCGGCGCCGGGATCGTGTTCGACCACATCAACCGCGTGCAACTGAAGGAAAAGCCTTTTACGTTGAGCGGCGATTCCGAGACCTACACCTGCGATGCGCTTATCATCGCCACCGGCGCGTCGGCGCGCTATCTGGGCCTGCCCTCGGAAAGCGCGTTTATGGGCAAAGGCGTGTCCGCCTGCGCCACCTGTGATGGCTTTTTTTATAAGGGTGAAGACGTCGCCGTGATCGGTGGTGGTAATACCGCTGTCGAAGAAGCTCTTTACCTTTGCAACATTGCTAAGAACGTCACCTTGGTGCATCGCCGCGACAAACTGCGCGCAGAAGCGATCTTGGTGGACAAACTCATGGACCGCGTGAAGAACGGCAACCTGCGCATCGAGTGGAACCAGGCCCTGGACGAAGTCCTCGGCGATCAAACCGGTGTCACCGGCATACGCATCACGGGCACGACGCAATCGACCACCAAGGATATGCCGTTGAAAGGCGTGTTCATCGCCATCGGCCACACGCCCAACACGCAAATCTTTGAAGGTCAGTTGGATATGGTTAACGGCTACATCAAGACTAACAGCGGCAACAATGGCAACGCAACTGCGACCAACATTCCGGGTGTGTTCGCCGCGGGCGACGTGCAAGATCATGTCTATCGCCAAGCGGTGACCAGCGCGGGTTCCGGCTGCATGGCCGCGCTCGACGCGCAGAAATATTTGGAAGATTTGCATTGATAACATCTGGGGTTCGATAGGACACCCCGTGAAACATCCCGTCAATATTGGCGCTCCAGCCTTACCGGGCGAACAGGATAATGAATTCGCGCTGTTCCGCGATGCCGTCGCCGACGTCCTGCCGGTCCGCGTGCCGGGCAAGGCCCTGCTCGAAAAGCCCCGCCCCAAGCCAATCCCCAGCCAGTTGCTGCGCGATGATCGCGAGGTATTGAAAGAAGCGCTAAGCGATCCGCTACCCGGCGCCGATGGATTCGAGACCTCGGAGACATCGGTCTTCGTGCGGCCCGGCTTGCCTAAAAATGTCGTGCGCCGGTTACGCAACGGTCACTGGTCAGTGCGTTACGAATTGGATCTGCACGGATACACCGGCGACGAAGCGCGCACCGAGTTCGTCGCCTTTCTCAACCGCGCCCGCCGCGACGGTGAACGTTGTGTCCGAATCGTTCACGGCAAAGGGCTGCGCTCGCCGACGGGTGAGCCGGTGCTCAAACAGAAAGTTCGTCACTGGCTCACCCAGCGCGATGAGATCCTGGCGTTTGTCGAAGCCGCGCCTGCCCAAGGAGGTAGCGGCGCCGTCGTGGTGCTGCTGAAATCCAAAGCGCCTAGTCCGCAAGAGTTTCACGAGCGATAGGTTTTACCTTGGATTAAGCGTACACTCGCGGCTCGAATTTTTTGCGTCTAGCAATAATCAGGGATGAAAAACATACAAGTCGGACTCGTAATGGGCAGCAGTAGCGACTGGGAAGTGATGCAACACGCGGCCCAACAACTGGACGCCTTCGCTGTGCCGTTCGAAGCCAAAGTCGTCTCCGCCCACCGCACCCCGGACGATATGTTCCGCTACGCCGAGAGCGCCGCCCAGCGCGGCCTGCAGGCCATCATCGCCGGCGCCGGCGGCGCAGCGCACCTGCCGGGCATGCTCGCTTCTAAAACGACGATTCCCGTACTCGGCGTGCCGGTGCCGTCGAGGTATCTCCGCGGTGAAGACTCGCTTTATTCCATTGTGCAAATGCCCAAGGGCATACCGGTCGCGACATTCGCCATCGGCGAAGCAGGCGCGGCGAATGCGGCCTTGTTCGCCGTCGCCTTGTTAGCGCTGCACGATCCGGAACTCGCGAAAAAATTAGCGGCCTTCCGGGCGCAGCAAGTCGCCGCGGTCCGAGTCATGACCCTTCCACCCGACCCGAATCAAAAGTGATCCTCCCCGGCAGCACGCTCGGCTTACTCGGCGGCGGGCAACTCGGGCGGATGTTCACCAGCGCTGCACGCACCATGGGATACGATGTCATCGTACTCGATCCCGATCCCGCCAGTCCCGCTGCGCATTTCGCGACTGAACATCTGTGCGCCGATTTTCATGATCAGCGAGCACTTGAAAGTTTGGTAAGGCGCTGTGCAGCGGTGACCACGGAATTCGAGAATCCACCAGCGGACAGCCTGGCGTGGTTGGCCGAGCGCATACCCGTGCGCCCCGGCGCAAGCGCGGTCGCCATCGCGCAGGATCGCATTCGCGAAAAATCGTTCTTCGCAGACAACGGTTTTCCGGTGGGCCCGTTTGCCATAATCAGAAGTGGAACCGATATCGAAGCGGCGGATCGCTCCATCAAGTTTCCCGCAATCCTCAAGACTGCGCGTTTCGGCTATGACGGCAAGGGCCAGGCGCGCGTGACAAGCGAGCAAGCCGCCCGAGAAAGCTTTCATTCGTGGAGCGCCGTTCCATGTGTCCTGGAGCAATTGCTGCCGCTCAAGCTCGAGGTATCCGTGATCCTTGCGCGCGGGAAAGATGGCGCAATCGCCACATTCCCCGTCGCGGAGAACCGGCATGAAAATGGCATCCTCGATATCAGCATCGCACCCGCGCGAATTTCCGCCCGCCTTACCGCCCAAGCCCAGGAAATCGCCGAGCGCCTCGCCGCCAAGCTTGATTACTGCGGCGTCCTCGCGGTGGAGTTTTTCGTAGTAGACGGGAAAGACGGGCAAGAACAACTACTCATCAACGAAATCGCGCCGCGCCCTCACAACAGCGGGCACTATACAATCGATGCCTGTCCCACGAGCCAGTTCGAGCAACAGGTGCGCGCATTGTGCGGCTTGCCGTTGGGCGCCATGACGCAGCACACGCCTGCCGTGATGGTGAATCTGTTGGGCGACGCGTGGAAAAATAACGTGCTCGCCGCCGACAAGATTCTCCAAGAACCCAACGCGAAATTGCATCTCTACGGCAAACGCGAAGCGCGCGATGGTCGCAAAATGGGTCATTACACGGTACTCGGTGACGATATTGAGAGCGCGCTCGCGTTGGCGCTCAAAATTAAACGGCGTTTGATCTAAACTACCGCCGCGCCAGGAGGCGCATGGCCCGAGGCCAGCCTCTCCAGCTTGCTTCCTGACATGGCATGTGACGGGAGGCAATATCCATGCACCTCGCAGCGACAATGCGAAGGG
>JALYOK010000063.1 GCA_030856925.1 Pseudomonadota bacterium | reverse complement strand
GCGCTTTTCGGTTGCGCAGGTTTGATCGTAGACGATGCCGGTCATGCCGGGAATGTCGCGGAACTCGCGCTGCACTTGATCGTAATCGTCACGATGATGGATCGTCACGCCCGGCGCCCATTCCAGGTTCGGCGGATATTTCTCCGGTTCGTCGGTCACGACCGCGACCCTTTTTGCGCCTTCGGCGTGCAATTGCAAGGTGATTTGCGGCACCGTCAATTGGCCATCGTGGGGTTGACCGCCGGTCATCGCGACCGCGTCGTTGTATAAGACCTTGAAAGTGATATTGGCGCCAGACGCCGCTGCGGCGCGCACTGCGAGCAAGCCCGAATGGAAATAAGTCCCGTCACCGACATTCTGGAACACGTGCTTTTGATTCGTGAACGGCGCCATGCCCATCCACGATGCGCCTTCGCCGCCCATTTGGGTGTAGCCCGAGGTGTTGCGATCCATCGACTGTGCCAAGAAATGGCAGCCGATGCCCGCTAATGCCTTGGAACCTTCCGGCACCTTGGTTCCGGTGCTGTGAGGGCAGCCTGGGCAGAAGTACGGCATGCGCGCCACGCCGATTTTCGATTTCTCGTGGTGGCTTAGCAAATGATCGACCGCCGCGACGCGCTTCACGAGCTTATCGTCTGCCAGGTGTTTCAAAATGCGACGACCGATCACCTGGGCGATTTGATTGGGATCCAACGCCCCGGAAGACAGAAACATGGGCTGGCTTTGCTCGTCGAATTTGCCGATAATGCGCGGCGCCTTCGCTTGGCCATATAACATTTCTTTTACCTGGCCTTCCATCAAGCCGCGCTTCTCTTCGACCAGGATGATGAGGTCCAGACCCTGCGCGAACTTCTTGACACCCTCGGGTTCCATCGGCCAAGTCATGCCGACCTTATAAATCCGCACGCCCAAACGTTCGCAATCGGCGTCGCTGAGGTCCAACTCATCCAGGGCGCTACGGGTATCGAGGTAGGATTTGCCGGCAGTTATGATGCCGATTTTCGCGTTCGATGAATCGATCACGATACGATCGAATTGGTTAGCGCGCGCAAAGGCTTTCACTGCTTCGAGCTTAAAATTGTGTAATCGTCGTTCTTGCGCGAGCGGCGGATCGTTTGGCCGGATGTGTAAGCCGTCGGCGGGAGTATTGAAATCCGCTGGAAGCGTGATTTGCACACGGCTCGCGTCCAGTTCTACCACTGCCGCGGTGTTGACCGTATCGTGCACGCATTTGATGCCGACCCACGCGCCGGAATAACGCGACAACGCAAACCCATACAGCCCATAATCCAAAATTTCTTGTACGCCTGCCGGATTCAACACCGGGATCATAGCGTCGACCAGCGCATATTCGCTTTGGTGCGCCGTGGTCGATGACTCGCAAGTGTGGTCATCGCCCATCAAAACCAACACGCCGCCCAGTGGGCTGGTGCCAAATAAATTGCCGTGACGAAAGGCATCGCCGGACCGATCGACGCCGGGACCCTTGCCGTACCAAATACTGAACACGCCGTCGTATTTGGCTTGGCCGGTGAAGGCGACTTGCTGAGTGCCGGAGCACGCGGTGGCTGCCAAGTCTTCGTTCAGGCCAGGCTGGAAAACAACGTGATGTTGCTGCAGAAATTTCTGCGCGGCCATAAGTTGCTGATCGTAGCCGCCCAGCGGCGAGCCGCGGTAGCCGGATATGTAGCCCGCCGTATTATGGCCGGCCGCCAAGTCCCGCCGGCGCTGCATCATCGGCAAGCGCACCAGGGCTTGAATGCCGGTGAGATAGATTGGTCCGCTTTCCTGGGTATATTTGTCTTCCAGCTTAACGTCTCTTAGGTTCGCCATCAGGTTAGAATCCTTGTGCGTAGAACGCATAGAACGCGGTAACGCCGCGCAATTTTGTGATTTTAGCATGGGGCCTAGTCTGATCCAAACGGCCGGCGCGGCGCTTTTTTGATATAGTTATGGTGTTATTCTTGTTTTCTCGCTCGGGGACTTGGATGGAGGTAGGAGACTTTGCCGAGGCGGAAATGATTGCAGGCGCGCAAGAGATGGCAAAGGCATTGTGCTTAACCCCCGAAGATGATTTTCCGGACGTGTGGGCCACCTCGCGCATGATAGGCCTGATGGAAATCGCCGCCGCGCGTTGCATGAAATCGCTGCTCGAGCCGGGGCAATTGTCGGTCGGCGTGGGGATCGAAATTCGCCACACCGCCGCAACGCCGGTCAACAATAAAGTGTGGGCGCGGGCGACGTTTTGTGGCCGCGAAGGCAAGTTATATAAGTTCACCATCGAGGCGTTCGATGCGGGGGGCAAGGTGGGTCAAGGCCACCATACTCGGGCGGTCATCGTGACCGAGCGGTTGCTGGCTCGGGCGGTGGCTCGAATTATCATAGCCTGATTATTTTTCGGCATTTGCTAATCAGAATGGATTCCCACAGTAGGCTGCCTCCGAGTGCGTAAACCGGGGGCAGGAATGACAATAGAAAGACAGTAGAAAGGTGAGTGACTTCGTGAAGGACCTAATGGCCCTATGCCACCTCGCAGCAGCGCGCGTGCTGGCGCAAAACCGGCTGGCGAAGCAGCGTTTAAGCGCACTTCCACCTGAGCATCGTCCGCAGGACGAAGCGGCGGGCTACGCGATTCAAGCGCAAGCTCACAGCGAACTCGCCGCTACTCTTGGCGCTATTGTCGGCCACAAAATCGGTTGTACGACCGCCGTCATGCAGCGTTATTTAAACGTCCCGAATCCCTGCGCCGGTGGGATATTTGCCAACAGCGTCCACCGCAACGGCGCGTCTGTCCTTCACAGTAGTTTCGTGCGCCCCGGGGTGGAATGCGAGATCGCGGTGTTGTTGCAGAATGATTTACCCGCGATGGGCCGGCCTTACACAAAAGAGACGGTCGCCGATGCCGTCGGCGCCATTGCCGCGGGCATCGAAATTGTCGATGAGCGTTACCACGATTTCCACTCACTCGGCACACCGACCTTGATCGCCGACGATTTTTTCGATGCCGGCTGCGTGATCGGGACGCCGGTCCGCGACTGGCGCGCACTCGATATTTCCGCGTTGGTCGGACGCACCCTCATCAACGGCGTCGAAGCCGGTCGTGGCACGGCACGCGACGTGATGGGACATCCGTTCGCCGCATTGGCGTGGCTCGCGAATTCACTGATCGATCGCGGCCAATATTTGAAGCGTGACGAATTCGTTTTCACCGGCAGCGTGGTTGAAACGCTCTGGGTTAATCCCGGCGATAACGTCGCTGTCGAAGTGGATAACCTCGGGACGGCGACCCTCAGCTTTTTGTCGCGTTGAGTTCCTTGCGGCTTTTTGAACGCTCTTTGCGCGCAAGTTGCGGATGACCGATCGTCGTTTTCGTTGACAAACGCATGAGGCCGGTTCACGCTCATTCCTTGCCTCGCTACGAGGGTCCCTTTGGAGGAGATATGACCGAAATCACCATTCATCTGCGGGTATGGAAGAGATGCACCATGACATCGATTGCAGCTGTGCTCGGGCTGGTTAGCGCATTGGGGCTGGCGCTGATGCCAGGAGAAGCGGACGCGCAGATCGCCAAGAATGTGGCCGCAAAGAGTCCGTATGGCGCCAGCGATGAGATCGGCACTCTCAATATGATGACCGATGCCTCCAGATTCGACGTTCTCAAGCAGGTCGCCGGCGGTAAGGTCTACGATCTCGGCGTGGACCTGTTCGTAGGGATGCCGACCTGCTGTGCGCCGTTTGGCGATCCAACCTTCCAGATTTGGATGACGCATACGCCCGCCCAAGACAGCGCCAAGGAACTATTGTCCTACTCCGGCGACGGCGTCTCAATGTATACCCATACCGGCACCCACATCGACACCCTCAATCACTTCGGACTGCACGGAAAGATCTGGAATCAGGTCAGCGCCAAGGACGCACTCGGCGTTCGCGGATGGACCAAGTCCGGCGCCGACAAGTATCCTCCGATTGTGGCCCGAGGGGTGCTCATCGATGTGGCGAAATCTAAGAACGTCGCTCACTTGGCAACGTCTTATTCGATCACTGCGGCGGACTTGCAGGAAGCGCTGAAAAAACAGGGTACGACACTTCGCCCGGGTGACGTGGTGCTGACGCGCACCGGGCTTATGACGCTGTGGCCCGATGAGGCCAAGTACCGTCTCGCGGATCAGGCAGGTCTGAGCCTCGAGGCGGCTCAGTGGCTGGTCGAAGCGCAACAAGCGATGCTGGTGGGGGCGGATAACTTCGGGGTCGAGAGCTTTCCCTCCAAGGACCCCGACAACTTCGTTCCGGTGCACACCTATCTGCAGGCCGAGCGAGGGGTATCGCTGCTCGAAGCCATGTGGTTGGAAGACTTGGCGAGGGATCAGGTGTATGAGTTCTTGTTCATTGCTTCACCGTTGAAGATGCGGGGCGCGACCGCATCGCCGATTCGCCCGCTGGCAATTTCGATTCAGCGAAAATAGAGTGCGGGAGGGATTACTAACAAATCTAACGGGAGTTTAGTGATGAACAAGAATTCGGCCTTTTGTATCGCCTTGCTCATATTGCTCGTAACGAGTAGCCACCTCGCACGCGCGCATTGGCCCGATCAGGCGCCTCATCAGATCGCGGACCTGGGCGAATTCAAACTGGAAGGCGGTGGGG
>JALYOK010000565.1 GCA_030856925.1 Pseudomonadota bacterium | reverse complement strand
CGCTTGCGCGGTGATCAAGTTTCAAACCCGGAATACTCGCGCCCCGCGTCTGTGATTCCATAGTTGACGGGGGAGGGCGTTTCTTCCGCTTTCGACCGCGCTCAAAACCGGGCTTGACAACACGCCGGGGTGGGCGGACCTTGACGGAACAGATGTCGATGAGGAGTAACGATGTTCAAGCTGACGGAGTACGCCGAGATGGCGGCGGCGGAATTCGTCGAAGAGACCGGAAGCTTCGATCTGGATGCCCGCTGGGTCGCCGAGTTCTTCCAGGACAGCGGCGTACAGGACGATTTTCCCCGCCAGGACGTGGTGGCTTTTTTCAACATGGTGCAGAAAGTGTTAACGCAAAACGCGGAGCGGAGCGGCAAACTAGCGCATATGCAGCTAGAAAAAATCATTCGATTGGTAAAGCTGGCGCGCAAATCTTGAAATTGACGGCGGACGTGCGGTTGGTTTTCTGCTGTCGCTTGAATTGCAGACTTTCGTAGGTCGGAAAAGCGTAGCGCCTTCCGACGAGTGATTGCCGTGGCCCATCCGCCCGGGACGCTGTAAAGTGATTTCACGAACTGAATATCAACTCCATCACACCACGCCAGAAGCCGCATGGATACTGGCTCCTAGCCGTGCCATGCCGGAGAGCCGCACCAGTATTTCTTCTTCAGGCGCCCTGCGTCGAAACTAAATAATCGCGCTGGTCCTTGGGCAAATCGAAGGTTGCGAGGGCGGCTTCCAGCAACTTATGCTCGTGCGGAGCGGTGGTGAGCAACCGATTGAAATCCGCGACGCTAATGGCGTCGTCCGCCCGCGAGGCGATCACGATTTCGTCACCGGATTTGACCGCGCCTTCCTCCACCACGCGCAAGTAAAATCCCGAACGACCGCTGACGCCGAAACGGCGCGGCATATCGCCGATGCCGAGTTTGATCGCCAATTTGAAACAGGCGATTCGCGGGGATTGCACCATAAGCTTCGCGCTGCCGATCGTTAATTCGTCGCCGACACACACTTCGTTTTCGAGCAAACCTTCGATGGTTAGGTTTTCACCGAATGCTCCATAGCCAAATCGTTCTAATACGCCGGGACCCAACTCGGTCCGCCACGCCGCGTAGTGCTCGATGGGATAGGCATAAACTGCCCTATCGACGCCGCCGTGAACGGCTTTATCGACTTGCACATCGTTCGCTAACCCGAGCCGCGTCACACGCACCGGATTCATCGCCGGAATTTTGAAAATGCCGGTTTTTACTTGGCGTCCGCGATAGGAAATTTGCTCGACTTGCGCGACGTTAACGGAGATGATTTTCATGTTTGCCGCTGCCCCACCTGGACTAAGATTGGTTGCAATATCCGTACGACTTCCTGCGGCGCGATGCCGACGAGATAACCTCGCCGCCCACCGTTGATATAGATGCGTGGCAACTCGAGTATGGTTCTTTCCATGTAAACCGGCATGGATTTCTTGGCGCCGAACGGCGATGTCCCGCCCACCTTGTAACCGGAATGTTTCTGAGCAATCTCTGGTTTGCACGGTTCGATGCGTTTGACGCCAATGGCCCGGGCCAGTTCCTTGGTCGAGACTTTGTGCGTGCCATGCATGAGGACGATCAGCGGTTTGGCATTGTCATCTTCCATCATCAAGGTCTTGACCACCGCGTATTCTTTAACACCCAACTCGCGGCTCGATACCTTTGTACCACCGTGCTCCTCATAATCGTAAAGATGGTCGGTGAACTCGACCTTATGCCGGCGCAGCGTTTTGGTGGCCGGGGTTTCAGGGGCGTAGGTATTGGGCATCGTAAATAGTCGCGCCGCCCCTCACCCTTCCCCTATCCCTTTTTATGGAGAGGGTTGGCTGAGTCAGCGGTATCAAGAAACTGCATCGTCGGAAATCTATGAGCTAGTTTCAACTGCCATTTTACCCGAGGACCCCAAGACCAATCTGCTACCATGTTGCGCCATGCTAAAACTGATCGGCGTCACAAAGTCCTACGACGGAAAAGCGATCCTCAATGGCATCTCACTTACCC
>JALYOK010000559.1 GCA_030856925.1 Pseudomonadota bacterium | reverse complement strand
ACGCCACACCGATCAGCGAGGCTTCCAGCACGCGTCCCGGCCGGATGTTGCGCATGTAGATGCCGATCAAAACCGCGATGGGGATGGTTGCAAAGACCGTCGAGGTTGCCCACGGGCTGTGCTTCATGGCGTTGACGATCACGAGACCCAGCACGGCGATGAGTATGATGATAATCGCGAGCGTTCCGATCAATGCGGCAAAACCGCCGATGGGCCCCAACTCGTCGCGCGCCATCTTACCTAAGCTCTTGCCATTGCGGCGAGTCGAGAGAAACAGGATCACCATATCCTGGACGCACCCGCCGATCACCGCGCCCACCAGGATCCACAGCGTGCCGGGCAAATAGCCGAACTGCGCCGCCAAGGTCGGGCCGATCAAGGGGCCGGGGCCGGCGATGGCGGCGAAGTGATGGCCAAACACCACCCAACGGTTGGTCGGCATATAGTCGCGGCCATTATTGAAGCGCTCGGCGGGCGTGGCGCGCGTGGCGTCCGGCATCAGCACTTTGGCCATGATCCACGCGCTGTAAAAACGATAGCCGATCAAATAGGTGCAAACCGCCGCGACCACAAACCACATGGCATTGATGGATTCACCTCGATGGAGCGCAATTCCGCCGATCGCCGATGCGCCGGCGATGGCGATAATCAGCCACATTAAACCCCTGGTGAGTGTGTTCATATTTGTTTTCCCCCTAAATTTTGTAGTGGCTTGGCCTGTTGCGATCTGCGGCTCATTTGATGATGCTGATTGCTGTAAAAATACTTGCCGCAATCATATCAAAGTTTTATGAGCTCGGAGCAGTTGCTATTCGCGCCGGCGCTACGGCGAGGCAGGTTTTTGCGCATCATTGCAAACCAGCTCCAACTCCTTTTCCGCCAGGGAGCCGGCGGGGATGGGCGTCATAACCATGTGCATCTGGTCGACCGTCACCCGTTCGATCAGAATGCCTGAATCGCTGCGCATGCTGCCCGACAGCATGCCTTGCGTCTTGTTGTTACAGTTCATGGCGCGATGAACCAGTTTTTCTCGTATCAGCATGCCCGACGTTTCGTCCAAGATGTCGGGTTTGTCGTAGCTTAGGCGTTCGCGGAATAGCGCGAGATCGCCTTCGCGTTCGATCGATCCGAGGTCGATGACGAACCGCACATTGGGATTCGAGGTTGGGAGTTGGGTCCATTCCTGTGAATAAACCGGCGCCGTTGTCAGCAGCAGTAACGTGACTAGCGGGAGAATCCGCATAAGCGCCCTACACGTTTTGGGGAGTTTTCTTGAGCCCGCCTAATAAGGCAGCTATTTCCTTGCGCGGCGCCGGGCGCGATGTGACCCTGCGTTCCGGCGAAGATATCAACGGGTCAGTGAAAGAGACCGGCTTGAGCAGCACACTGGGGGATTCGAGCACGTTTTCAACCGGCGCAGAACGTATCCGAGCGCTTTCCGGCGGCAGCCGAGGTGTGCGTTGAAACTCTAATTTTTCGATCGAGCGCTTCAACAATTTTTCGATATCGGCCACCAGGCGTTCCTCGTCCGGGGCCATTAGCGAAATCGCGTTACCTTCGATCCCTGCGCGGCCGGTGCGGCCAATGCGATGGATATAGTCCTCGGCGGCGAACGGAATATCGTAATTGATGACGAACGGCAGTTCTTCGATGTCGAGGCCGCGCGCGGCGACGTCGGTCCCAACCAGTACGCGCACCTGGCCGTTCTTGAAATCGCCTAGGGTTTGCAGCCGTTCCGCTTGAGACCTATCGCTGTGAATGGCGGCTGCCGCCATACCCTCCCGTTCAAGCTCCCGCGCCAGGCGGCTGGCGCCGTGTTTGGTGTTGCAAAACACGAGCGCTTGGGTGCTGCTGTTCATGGTTAGTAAATCCACCAGCAGGCCGCGTTTCTTAATATGGGGTGCACGGTAAATGACTTGAGTGATGGTCTCGGCGGCGCTGTTGCGCTTCGCCACTTGAATGGTCACGGGATCGGTCAGGATCGCGGCGGCAAGTTTTTTCACCTCATCGGGAAAGGTTGCAGAGAACAGCAAATTTTGGCGGTCTTTCGGCAACAGATCGAGAATGCGCTTGATGTCCGGCATGAAGCCCATATCGAGCATGCGATCGGCTTCGTCCAACACTAAAATTTCGGTGGTGCCGAGATTCACGTTTTTTTGTTGCACATGATCGAGTAATCGCCCGGGCGTCGCCACCACTATCTCGACGCCGCGGCGCAGCATGTCGGTCTGCCCTTGCATGTCCATGCCGCCATAGACCGTGGTCGAGCGCAGCGCCACGTGGCGGCCGTAAGCCCGCACGCTCGCTTCTACCTGCACGGCGAGCTCGCGAGTCGGCACCAGAATCAACGCCCGCACCGGATGGCGCGCCGGCGAAAAACTAATATTTGCGTGGATCAATAATTGCTGCAGCAAGGGGAGGGTAAACGCCGCGGTCTTGCCGGTCCCGGTCTGGGCGCCGGCCATTACGTCGCGACCCGCCAGTACTATCGGAATCGACTCGACCTGGATCTGCGTAGGGTCGGTGTAACCTTCATCGTCCAAAGCGCGCAACAACGCACTATTCAAACCAAGCTCAGAAAATTTCATTACCTACAGTATTCCTCTATATGAAGCCCGCAAGGCGCACACTGTAATCCACAAAGGATTGTATTACAAGGAAATTTTCGAGTCCCAATTCATCGTTCTGAGATAAAGTCGGGAAGCGTGGGAGACGGCCTGGAGGATCGTTGGCTATCTTCCGAGGCAGTGGCTGAAGAGCGGCGCGGATATTGACTCGCAGGGCATGAGTTGCCACGAGGCAAGCTGTGCTTCGCTCCTGGCAAGGCCATTTAGAAATGCTGCCCGGATTCCCTCGCAAGCCCTGCGTGCTACGATTTGAGCGCCGCTTCAACCGAAAGTCCGATCGCCAAAAGCCTGCGATCGTCTCCATGTTCTCCCATCAACGATAAGCCGACCGGCAGTTCGCCCGGCTGGTGGCACGGAATCGACAACGCGCAGCGGTCTAGCATGTTGACGATTGAGGGATTGCGTATGATCTGCGGCACCACTTTTTTGAAGCCCTCTTCGCTGGATGCTTCTGCGATGGTCGGCGCGACGATTTGGACGGTCGGCATGATGACGGCGTCGAAGTTGCCGGTGGCCTCTGCCGTGCGTTGAATAATATCCGCACGTGCGTGGAGAAGGTCGATGTAATCTTTCGCCGTCGCCACCGAGCCCACCGCGAATCGCGCGCGGATGAGCGGGTCGTAGGCATCAGGATGCTCCGCCATTTGTTTGGCATAGCGAGCGTATCCCTCCATCTGGCTGAAGCTCGGCGGCGAGCGCCACATGGCGATGACTTCGTCGAGTTCAGGAAGGGCGATTTCGATGATTTGGGCGCCGTGCTGAGATAACTTTTCCAATGCGCGCTGGAACGCGCGGCTGACGGTCGCATCCATATCCTCCAACACGCCGTTCTTCGGTAACGCCAGCCGCAACCCGCGCAGCGGAATCACGCGGGGAACGGCGATCGTCTCTCCCGCGAGCGCCGCATCCACCAGGGCGCAGCAACTCATGCTCACGCACAGCGGCCCGATGGAATCAAGTGTGGTGGAGAGTGGCCAGGCTTGGGTCAGCGGAATACGTTTTTGCGTCGGTTTAATGCCTGCGAGACCGCAGAACGCGGACGGAATACGCACC
>JALYOK010000525.1 GCA_030856925.1 Pseudomonadota bacterium | reverse complement strand
GCTCAAGGCCGGCCAGCGCTTTAAGCTGTAGTCAATCGCCTTCGCCAATCCACCGCCATTGGCTACCATCACCCGCGTTTGGCGCAGCCAATCATGCATTGAGTCCAGCAAAGGCTGCGCTTGTTCTTGCCGCCATTGCGTGCGCGCTTCGACCGTCATGTCGCGTCCGCGCGCCTCAACGACATACAACGCCGCAATCCGGTTCAACGCTTCCAGCGCAATGGGATTGGCCTGCGCTACATTGAGATCGAAGAATTTTCGGCGCGCGTGCGCCAGACAGCCTAGCTCAAATTAAATGACCCCCGGCAAAGCCGGGGGTTTATTGGGTGAGCGCCTCAAAGGCGCCGACACCCCGTGAGCCGCCTGAAGGCGGCTGGCTAAACGTTGAGCTTCATCTGGTCGTAGCGGTCGTCCTCGCCCTCTTGATGCCGGATGTAGGCCCGAACCATGTCTTCGTCTAGACCTACCGTGGATACAAAGTATCCTCTGGCCCAAAACACCTCTCCGGTGAAGTTTCGCGCTCGACCCATGAATTTCCGCGCGATGGTGATCGCGCTCTTGCCCTTCATGTACCCCACTACGTTGGATACCGCGACCTTCGGTGGAATACTCAGGCACATGTGCACGTGATCCGGCATCAGGTGCCCTTCGACCACCTCGGCTTCCTTGTGCCGCGCCAATTCTCGGAATACTTCGCCGAGATGCTTGCGCAACGCTCCAAAGATCGCTTTCTTGCGTCGCTTCGGTATAAACACCACGTGATATTTGCAGTCCCATCTCGTATGACTCAGACTCTGGTACTCTTTCATTTCGTGAACTCCTACGTCTTTTGGCGAAGACTCGGAGATTCACTGCGACCGCCGTATAGGTCAAACCTTGGTGAGTCCCCCGGCAGAGCCGGGGGCTTACCTCACTGAGTTAGGCATTCGGATCACGTGGGGAGCTTGTCGAACGGTGCGAGAAAAATATTCCGGCATTCGGCCCTAGAATGAATTGTGATCCGCGCCGGATTCTGCTTTAATAATCGCACCTCACAGCCGAATTTATTTGTTGCGAAGCAATATAGGCTACGGTACGGAGTCACTCATAAAATTCATAGCAGGAGGAAGCATGATTGATCTTAACAATGATCATCATGATCGCGAACACGATCATGACCCATCCCACGATAGCCACGCTCGTCGTGAATTTCTAAAGCAAACCGCTGTTGCTTCCATGATTTTGGGAGCCGGTATCCCAATGGCGACGCCAGTTGCCGCCGGCCCGCTCAAAGCACTGTCCGACCACGAAGCCCTTTCCGTGCTGATGATGGCACGCACGCTGTTCCCCCACGATTTTCTTGCCGATAGCTACTACATGAACATCGTCAACTCTATCGACGCGAAAGCAGCCGGCGATGCCAAGGCGAAAACCCTGCTGCAGTCCGGCGTCCAGACGCTCGATTCCTACGGCGGAAAGTTCGTGCAAATGGATGAACATTCGCGCACCAGCATTCTGCAGAGCCTTGAAAAAACCAAAACGGATTTCTTTGGCATGGTGTACAGCGAGACCGTCGGCGGTCTGTACGGCAATCAGGAAATCTGGAAGATTCTGGGTTTTGAAGGTTCGTCCACGGAAAAAGGCGGCTACATCAATCGTGGCTTCAACGACATTAACTGGCTGCCGAAGTCCTGACGGGGAGAAACGACATGGCTAAATTTGATCAGAATGACGGTTCCGTCGCCGTCGTCATCGGCTCCGGCGCCGGCGGCGGGACGCTTGCAAACGAGCTTGCGCAAAAAGGTGTCAAGGTGGTGTGTCTGGAGGCAGGGCAACGCCTGAAACTCGAAGACATCAAAAACGACGCGGGCGAAATGTTCAACAAGTTATCTTGGCTCGACACGCGCGTCGGCACTGGCCAATTGCCCGCCGGTCTACCGGCATGGATATGCAAGACCGTCGGTGGCACGACGGTGCATTGGGCCGGCGCCTCAATTCGCTTCCAAGCGCATGAGTGGCAAGCGGCAACGAACTACGGCAAAATTGCCGGCGCCAACCTGCTCGACTGGCCGACCACCCATGATGAAATGCTCGGCTACTACGATAAAGCCGAGAAGAAAATGGGAACGGTGGGCACCAAGGCCAGCGGCATGCCGCGCCTGCCGGGCAACAACAATTATCTCGTGCTCGAATATGGCGCGAAGAAAGTGGGCTACAAGGGGATTCACACGGGCAACATGTCAATCAACTCCCAGCCCTACGATGGCCGCCCCGGTTGCCAACAGACCGGTTTTTGCATGATGGGTTGCCCGATCGGGGCAAAGTGGTCGACGCTGTACACGGAAATTCCCGCTGCGGAGGCAACGGGCAATTTTGAATTACGTCCCGATTCCATGGTGGTGCAAATCGAACACAACGACAAAGGTCAGGTTACCGGGGTCGTTTATGCGGACAAAGCCGGCGCAAAGCAACGCCAGAAAGCACGCATCGTCGCTATCGCCGGCAACACCATCGAAACGCCGCGCTTACTGCTCAATTCCGCCAGCAACCGGTACAAAGATGGCATGTCCAACAGCTCCGGCCAAGTCGGCAAAAACTACATGGCGCACATGACAGCGACGGTTTACGCCATCATGCCTGGTGAAGTGAACATGCATCGCGGTACGCAAATGGCCGGCCTGGTGGACGATGAATCGGTCCACGATCCGAAGCGCGGTTTCGCCGGCGGCTACGAAATCGAAACCATTCCGGCCTTCGGCATGCCCGGCTATGCAAACTTCCTGCGCCCCGGCGCGTGGGGCCGCGAGTATGCGGGCGAAATCGAGAACTATCGCAACGCCGCCGGTGCATGGCTGGTGGGCGAGGACATGCCGCAAGAATCTAACCGTGTCACCTTGCACCCGACGCTGAAGGATCAACACGGCATGCCGGTTTCGGTCACCCACTATGTTGATCATCCGAACGACGCAGCGATGCGCGAACACGCCAAACAGCGGGCCCGTGCGATTTACGAAGCGGCCGGCGCCCGCAAGGTAGTCGCCCGCGGCCCGTTCCCGTCCACCCACAACATGGGTACGGCACGGCAGAGCGCGAATGCGAAGGACGGCGTCTGCAACAAGTTCGGCCAAAGCCACGACATAAAAAACTTGTTTATCTCCGATGGCAGCCAATTCACCACCAGCGCGGCGGAAAATCCGACGCTCACCATCGTCGCCTTGGCGATCCGGCAGGCAGACTACATCGCCAAAGAAATGAGCGCGAAGAACATCTGAACCGGAAGTTCTTCAGTAGGTAAAAAACCGCCCCACCAGGGTGGTTTTTGTTTCGATACGACAATGCCGCCACCCGCATCGATCATGGCTCGTGGCAATGCATGACTTCATACCCGCACCAGCGCTGCATCTTCATGAGCATTGCTCACTGCTCATTGATTTCAGCGCTTGGTGCGGATCGGTTTGATATCCCTAATTACTTCAACTCGTTGCAACGTCCGGCGCCATCCATTGTTACCCAGCCTCAGGCACACCATCGAAGAAATCAACCACGCCAGTCTCCAGCGAATACTCGGCGCCGACAACTAAAAGCCCATCGTCCTCAATTAACTGTTCGAGAATTTCCGATCCATGTCGCAGATGGCTTGCCGAGGCGCGGATATTGGCCCGAACGGCCAGCGGCAACAGCGCATCTGCGTGGTGGGCGAGTTCTGTGGCCAGCAACGCTTCCACCGATGGCCGGATACGGTTGACGATCGAGCGGAGGTTACGTGACTGATCTTTCGATGGGCGACCAAGTTCCTCTAGGGTGGCGATAATCGCGCCGCATTGGGAATGGCCCAGCACCACAACGAGTCGGGTGCAGAACCGTTCCGCGGCAAATTCCACGCTGCCGACTTGGGATGGGGCAACGATGTTTCCGGCAACGCGGATAACAAACAGGTCACCGAGGCCCTGATCGAAGACGATCTCCGCCGGCACGCGCGAATCGGAACAGCCGAGAATAATCGCGAACGGCTCTTGGCCCGTCGCCAACTAGCGGCGGCGCGTCTGACTGGTGGTTGCGTCGCTGCTACGAACTTCCGCCACGAATCGAGCGTTCCCCTCGCGCAAGCGTTCCAGTGCTTCTTTTGCTGACATCATCGATGGGACGTCCTTATATAGCTACTGTAGGTAATGCGGCGTAGTGGCGGCACGTCCGATCAATTTTTTTTCCAGCCGCTCCTTAAGAACGAGTTGGTATCAACTCATTGAGTATTTACGTCCCATGAGAGCCGCATCAATACTGGCTGTCCGATCAATGCCGAAACCAATGAGGCGCACCCGCACACGAGGGATTGGTCCCATTTTTATTTCGCGTTCGGATTGATCGGCGTGACTTGCGGCGCCTCGGCGTTTTGTTTGTCCATCATCAGCCCTTCGCGATTCTTCAGCAGCGGATCGAGCCGCCACTTCGGGGTGACGTAGGTCCAGCTCGATAAGGTCTTCTCAAATTTGAGACGTGTTTCAAGTTTAGCTAAGCGTTCTTTGAATTCCTTATCCAAGCGCTTCTTGTCTTCGGGTTTCTCGCTGGCCGCGGCGACGCGCTCCTTCACCGGTTCGCCGCTCACGGTCACGCCGACATATTGATTATCGTCGCTCGCTTCTTTACCCACGCGGAAGGTGTACGTTAGGCCATCGAACGTCTCGGCAACCACAATCCTCGGCTTGTCCATGCCGGTATCGAGGGACGCGGAGCTTGCGACCACATCGTTAAAGCTCATCATCGAAATCGCGTTGACCGCCGAGGTGCCGCGGGTGCTATCGAACTTATCGTTGCTCTGGGCGTCGGCCAAGCGCCACTCGCCGGCTTCCTGATCGCGAACCATTTTCCACGCGAGGCTGCTGTCGTTGTTCTTGAACGTGATCGCTTTGATCTTGTCCGCTCGCACGAAATCCTTGTTGAGCCAGGTTTCCGGTTTGGGTTCGGAATCGAGCAATAGGTTATCGATCAGCGCCACGGTCTTATCGTCGCCGGCCACCATCACATAACGCCCCGCCGGCATCTCCGCGCCGCCGGCGCCTTTTTTGGTGTAACGCTTGCCCAGCAGCAATTTCGCGATCGTCTTGCCCGCCCCGTCCTTCATCTCGATAGATGTGGCGCTCGGTTTATCTTTGTTGGGCTCGATTAATTCCAACGGCGGCCGTTGCTCGGCGCTGATCGTATCGCTCTGGATGATTTTCTGATCTTGAATCCTCAGTAACAGATCGCTGATCATGTTGAAGTTCGCGGGATAGTCACCGCGCTCGCTCACTCGCCACTGGCCCTCTTTCTTAACAAGATTGACGACCGTATGGCCGTTATCGATATGAATGACGGCGACATCATTGACTTGAAAATTCTTCAGCAGCGTTTGTCCGACGCGGCTTTCCGTTTGCGACCACGAAGTTTTGTCGCGCTGCTTCAGCGCCCACACCAAGCCGCCGAGGATCACCAGGACGGCAATCAGCAAGAAAAATTGTTTACGGTTCATTGCGCGGCCACCCGCCTTCTTTTGATCATTGCCAGCGCGATACCTGCCAGCGCGACCAGCAGGGGCATTGCGCCGACATTGATGAGCTTGGTCCAGAATTCCAGCGAATCGGAATCAATGCGCAAACTCTTGCGCAGTTCTTTCAGGTCTTTGCGCGTGTCCACTTGCTTTTTGCGAAAATTCTCAAGCTCGATCTTCTGCTCCGGCGACAAGATAAATTGCTGCCCTTCCGTCTTGGTCTTTTGCAACTCGCTAATTTTTCGCTGCGCAGTCGACAGAGTTTGTTCTAGTTCCCTGATCTTGTCGGCGTAGCTTTCCGCCGCTTTCGCTTCCATCTGCTGCACCACCGTTAACGGCCGAAACTGGGCGGCACGACTGCGCAAATTGATCAAATTTTCATCGCCGGCGAACAACTCCACCAGGCTTTGCGCAAAATTGATATTGCCGTTGCGCGGAACATAAACCCGTTCCCCCATGGACTCGCCGATGTCCTGGATGCTCGCTTGATCCGACAACATATCGGCGTCGGCGATCAACACCACAGCGTTGTCCTGAGCGGATTCTTTGATTTGGGGCAGCGGTTTTTCGTCGCGCTTGGGCGCCTCGGGTTTTGCTTCGGGATTATTAGGATCGACCGGCGGCTCGCTTTTAGGCTGACCGTCGGGGAAGGCGGTCTTGAACTTACCGTTTAAGCGAATCGCGATGGGATATTCCACCCCCGCAGCCTTCAGGGTCATGCCGTTGGGATCAACCGCATGGGTGGCCATAATCGAATCGCGCAACTCGGCGCTGGTGGAACTCTTGATCAACACGGTTTGCGTCAATCCCGCCACCGGTTTGCCCGAAAACGAACCGGCGAAGGGCAGCAGCATAGTCCCGACTTGACTGGTCACTACATCTTGCGAATTGAGTGCGCCGGCGGTCAAGTTCAGCAACGTCGGCAACGTGCGTTGCGCATTGGTGCGCATGTACTGCATATCAGCGACGACTTTGCTAGGGTCCAGCTTGATGCCCCAAGCGCTAAACAGTTTTTCCAAATTGGATGCGCCCCCGCCCATTTGAATTTGCGGGTTGACGGGGTTTTTCATTTGATCGAAATAGGCGTAGGTATCGAGGAAGGCGATCAGCTTGCCGCCGCGTAGGAGGAACTGATCGATGGCATACTGGGCGGAATCGGAAATGTCCCTGGGATGCACAACCATCAACACTTTCACGTCGTCATCGATGCGGGTGCTCCCCATCGGCACTTCGCGCACTTCATAATCGCGCTGCAATTCGTTAACCACCGCCCAGGTCGGCTGTGGCGGTTGGTTCATCATCTGCACGCCGGGGCTGCCGAACATGGGGAACACCGTCATGATGCCCAACACGGGCTTCGCCGGCTTACTCACTTGTGAGATCGCGCGGGTGAGATCGTATTCAAGCAAGGTTTCCCGTTCCGGCGACAGGAGCGGAATCGCCACCCGCTTGTCGAGATAGCTCACCGATAAGCCGAGATAAAACTTGTCGCCGGTATTGATCGGCTGCGCTTCGATTCCGTCGAGATTCGCCGAATCTTCCGCGTCCGAATCGGGCGCCGGATCATATTTTTCCAGCATCAGCTTTCCCTTGGCGCGCGCTTTGTATTCGTTCAGCAAATCCTCGATCCGTTTCGCGTAGGTCTTCAACTGCACCGGCATAGCGGTCTCGGATTTGCTGGAGTAGAAACGCACTTTCACCGGCGCCGGAATTTTCTCCAAGATGCGTTTGGTGCCGTCGGACAAGGTATAAGCGTTGCCATGAGTCAAATCCGCCCTTCCCGGGACAGCGCCGACAATGAAATTAACCGCCAGCAAGATCACGAACAGCGCGATCACGCCGCCGGCGGAATACAGCAAATTTTCCAAGCCTTTATTTTTCACCATAAGCTTTCTCCTAACCCGCGCGGTGGGCGCGAATAATCACGCCGGTGGTGAACAATGCGAACACGATAATGGACAGAAAAAAGATAACGTCACGCAAATCGATCAATCCCTTTTGGAATGGATCGAAATGGGTGATCACGCTGAAGGACGCAACCGCGTCCACCAATCCGGGACTGCCCCAATTGGTCAACAGATCGGTCACCGGCCCGAAGCCCGCGATGATTAGAAACAAACAGATCACCACCGAGACGATGAAGCTCACCACTTGATTGCGCGTCATGGCGGAGGTCATGGAGCTGATCGAAAGGTAGGCGCCGGCGAGCAATAGGCTGCCGACATATCCGGCGAAGACAATGCCGTTATCGGGATCGCCGAGATAGTTCACGGTGATGATGATCGGAAACGTCAACAATAGCGCGATGGCGAGAAATGCCCACGACGCCAAAAATTTACCGAGTATGGCCTGCCAGGTGCTGATCGGCATGGTCAGCAACAGTTCCAGGGTGCCGAGCCGCCGCTCTTCTGACCATAGGCGCATACCGACGGCGGGAACGAGGAACAAATAAAGCCACGGATGCCAGTAAAAAAACGGCGTTAGCGAGGCTTCACCGATCTGAAAAAACTGACCGACATTGAAAGTGAAAAAACCCGCGAGCAGCAAGAAAATTACAATAAACACATAGGCCACCGGCGAGGAAAAATAGGCGCCCAACTCGCGCTTAGCGATCGCTTTGACATTATTCCACGCCGTCATTGCGCCGCTCCCTTCTGAGTTTCGGGGAGCGTGATGCGGCGGAACACGTCATCCAACCGGCCCTCTTCCACCCGCAATTCTCCCAAGAGCCAGCCTTCGCGCTCCACCACTTCGGCGACGCTACGTGAGAAGATGCCGTTCACGTGCTCTTTCTTAGGGATGCACCGGAGCACAAGCCGGCCGCCTTCGTCAGCGATGATGTTGGTTTCTTTCAATGCCGGCAACGCACTCAATTTAGCGATCACAGCGGCGGCGGCGACACCGAGCAAAGTGACCGTCACCGCGCCGGCGTATTCTGACTTGGATTTCAATTCCAGCGGCGTGCCGTTGGCGACGATTTTGCCGCGATCGATGATGATGGCGCGGGAACACACCGCCTCGACTTCTTCCAATATATGGGTCGAAAAGATGATGACCTTGGATTCGCCCATGCGGCGAATCAAGGTGCGAATTTCGTGCTTCTGATTCGGATCGAGGCCATCGGTTGGCTCGTCCAAAACCAGAATATCGGGATCATGCAGCAGCGATTGCGCCAGCGAGGTGCGGTGACGATAACCCTTGGACAGCGTATCGACGCTCTGATGCAATACGCTTGCAAGGAAACACATCTCGACCGCGCGATTGACCGCTTTCTTCTTTGCCTCGCCAGCCAGACCGCGCAACTCGGCGGCGAAACCCAGGAAACCGCGTACTGTCATGTCGGTATACGCCGGCGCATTCTCCGGCAGATAACCCATCAGGCGTTTGCCGGGAATAGGATTCAGGCGCATATCGAATCCGCCGACGGTGACCCTGCCGTCCGTGGGTGGAATGAATCCCATAATCATCCGCATGGTGGTGGATTTGCCGGCGCCATTCGGCCCGAGGAAACCCAGCACCTCGCCGCGTTCGACCTCGAACGATACGCCATTGACAGCGTACTTCGCGCCGAAGGCTTTTTTTAAATTCTCGACTTTGATCATTTACTTTCCCCACGTATAGTCGCCGCGGCCTGTTTGGCGGCCGGGTAACTGGCCCTCTCATTTGCTTACACTCCGATCGGATCAGACTGCTGCACGCACCGATCGTACGTTTCTTCGCGGCGGTTTTACCAGATTTGGCGCGTTATGTCACGATTTCAAACGGTCGACCTATGGTTCGCCTCGGTCACAGTAAGAAAAACACGGCCGCGAAACCTGCGCTGCTCATGGTAATCGCATAGGGCAAGCTCATCCACACCATGCGCCCATAGGAAAGGCGAATTAACGGTGCCAGCGCGGAGGTGAGCAAAAACAAGAACGCGGCTTGCCCATTGGGTGTGGCAACGCTCGGAATATTCGTTCCGGCGTTAATTGTGACAGCGAGCAGATCAAACTGTTCCCGCGTGATCTCACCCTGCTGCAAGGCTCTATACACTTCGGAAATGTATACGGTTGCAACGAATACGTTATCGCTAATCATCGATAATATACCGTTGGCGAAATAAAATGCGACTAGTTGCTTTTTTCCCTCCAATGCCAACGCCGACTGAATAATAGGCGTAAACAAGTGCTGATCGTGAATGACCGCGACCACGGCGAAAAATACCACGAGCAATGCCGTGAACGGCAGGGCTTCTTGAAATGCCCGGCCGATGTGGTGCTCGTCTGTCACGCCATTAAACGCAGTCTGTAAAACGATGATGGTCAAACCGATGATGCCAACCTCGGCAAGATGAAAGCCCAGTGCGATGGTCAAGAAAATCGCGGCGATGGCCTGCACGATCAGGCGCGCTTGATCGCGACGGGTGCGCTTGGAACTCTCTTCCCGATCGTAAACCAGCAGAACTTTACGCACATCTTCGGGCAGTTCGATACCGAACCCGAAGATGCGGAATTTTTCAACCAGGAAACAAGTCGCGAGCCCTACCAACAATACCGGCATCGTGACCGGGGACATGCGCTGGAAGAACTCGAGAAAATTCCAACCCGCGAGCTGACCGATGAGTAAATTTTGCGGTTCGCCGACCAACGTACACACCCCGCCGAGCGCGGTGCCTACCGCCCCGTGCATCATGATGTCGCGCAAAAAGCCGCGAAAATCGTTTAGATCCTGGTGATCTAACTCAGCACCGTCGTAGAGCTCATGCGCGTGCTCACCGCCGTGGTGCGGCAGACGCCCCGAGGCAATCCTGACGTAAACAAGGTAGAAACCTTGGGCGACGGTGATTACGACGGCTACCACGGTCAACGCATCCAGAAATGCCGATAGCAACGCGCTGAGAAAACAAAAGATCAGCGCGACTGCGACTTTCGATCTTATTTTCAGCAGAACTTTCGTGAAGGCAAATAACAACAGATCCTTCATGAAGTAGATGCCCGCAACCATGAACATCAGCAACAGGATCACGGAAAAATTCGCAACAGTTTCCTTATAAACCCCCGCCGCCGTGGTCAATCCCATCAACACGGCTTCGATGGCAAGCAATCCACCGGGCAGCAGCGGATAGCACTTGAGCGCCATGGCGAGACAAAAAATAAACTCGGTAATCAGTACCCAACCGGCAACAAAATTACCCGCAGTGAGGGCAAGAATGGGGTTGATAATCAGAAAAGCAATGATAATGGTCTTATACCAATCGGGGGCACGGCCGAGAAAATTAGCGTAGAACGCGTTGGTGTAATTGGATTGGGGCATTCGAGGCCTTACAGGTTTCGCAAGCGAACCGGTGAATAAGGACAAAACTTTGCATTATACCGGCGCGGGTGATTGCCACACACCTATCTGCGCGATAGTAAGT
>JALYOK010000507.1 GCA_030856925.1 Pseudomonadota bacterium | reverse complement strand
CTCTCCCTTCGCTTCGGCGCCGTATCCAGAGCGGGGAGGAAATCCCGCGCGGCGTCGGTCCTTCAATTACTAAGCCAAAATAAACGATGTAAGCATCGTGGCTAGACGTTCTTCATTACGAAAAAAGCTGCCTAAGGCAGCTTTTTTCGTTTTTCATCTTGTCCTCCTTCGCTTCGTTTGTAAAAAAAACCGACACTTTTTTGCATCATGAAATGTACTTTTACATTAAAAACTGAAAACTCAGCCAGGAATTCGAAACAATTACTTTGTAAAATCAAACTGTTAAATCATAAAAATTGGGAGCCGTCGTTCAAAAAATTTGTCGACACTCGCGATCCACCCCGTTAAATATTATGTAAGCCATTGATTAAGAATGAATACAACTGACTTTTCCACGTTTCTTTAGGGTGTAGGATTCGCCAACGCGCGTTCTGCAAGCCCAGAAGTCAATTCTCCGGATTGGTCGTTTATTGTACATTATCAAATACTTATAATCCTTCGTGCGAAATAGTCGGCGCGGCATGAAATCTGCTTGTATTTATCTCAGAAAAAGTGCAAAATTGCTGCACAAAACATAAGAAAAAGACGGCTTCAGAACGAGGCCAGCCGTACTCGGATGCAGCGCTTGGCAGACAGATAGTTCAACGCCCCTCGGGTTACGAACTGGATGTCTGCCATTTTTTTTCGCAAATCGTTAAGCACATCTGGCTGCGTGAACGGGTGCGGAGCGTGAGCGCATTTCAGAAAGATCATCAGGTCAGGGATACCAGAAAAATTCAAGCGGCGCGCATAGACGAGCAGCGGCTCACTTTCGCCTTTACGTTCACGCAAGCAGCAACGCCGCGGCGACGTTCCTACCCTCTTCCAACAAGATGTTATAAGTCCGGCATGCGGCACGAGTGTCCATTACTTCGTAACCTATCTTCGCGAAAATCAATCCCTTTAAGGCGGCGGGTTTCGGAAACCGTAGGCGAAGGCCGGAGCCGATCAGGACGATCTGCGGCGCAAGCTCAATCACCGGTAAGAAGTCAGCCTCGTCTAAATCGGTTTCGGAACTTGCCGACCAACCGCGGACTACGGTTTCAGCTGTTACGATTACGTTGCTTTCATAGCGCTCGCGATTGATCAATACGTAACCGCTGCCGTAACCGGTGATCACGTTTTGATTTGGGTTTTGTGAAAGATGAAGTTTCAAAGGATGGGCGGGGGATGAGGTAGCTTCGGCGTCATCATATCGTTTTCCGGGCTTCGATCCCATTGCCGCGAGCCCCCATTACTACGAATCAAAATATACGGCCTTCTAACTTAGGCAGTTTTCTATTCTGAACGCGTACCTTGCAACGCCAACTCTGCAGATCGACCGGGAACACTACCCCGGGTTACACGGTGTTTCGGCAGTTGCGTAACATCCAGAGAGCGGAACAGTGTGCGTACGCTCGTGAGTTCATAATTTTGTTCGCGCCATTTTGCGAGCAGACGTTCAAACACCGGCAGCAATCGCATCCCTTCCATCTCAGCGTGCAGTGTGTAGACGTGATCGCCGGGCGCCTTGGCAGTAAGTTGGAGCAAATGTTTGGGAACGTTGTCGACCGTTAACCCGTTGAGGCCAATAAGTTCGTCAAGTGTCGGCAAGGTGGTCGGCAACTGTGGCACCTGGAGCGCCTGGCCCGCCATCATCGGAAAAAACGGTGCGGCGCCGCGGCAATCGGAGGCGTAGTCGAAGCCGTATTCCTGCTCCAATCGAAAGGCGTGATCGTTCATCTGCCACCCGGCCGCGCCGTGGGTTCGCGGCTTCTCGCCGAAAATTTCCTGGAAGCGCTGCACGGATTTTTGCATCTCGACGGCGGTCCATGCCAAGCATTTGCCGGCCACCTGGTCCTGCCATCGGATGTGATCCCACGTGTGAATTCCTACCTCGAAACCCGCGTCGCGCACGGATCGCATCAACCCTGCGCATGTGCGACCGATGTCGGGGCCCGGCAATAAGGTGCCGTACATCAGCGTCTTGAGGCCGTAGTGTTCGACCACCGAGGTGCGCGAAACTTTGCTCATGAACCCCGGCCGGAACACGCGTTTGATAGCGCGTCCCGTGTGATCAGGGCCCAGACTGAAGAGAAAAGTTGCATCCGCGTGGTGACGTTTCAACGCCTCGACCAACCGCGGCACACCTTCACGGGTGCCGCGATAGGTGTCGACATCGATCTTCAGCGCTAATTTCAATTTACTTGTGTAGTGCTTCGTAATTTGCGGAACAAATAAAAATGATGGATTTTTTCGCCTGGCGAGGCGCGAGGAGGCCGCATAGCGGGCTCTATGCAACGACGAGCAACGAAGTGGCCCGAGGCCAGCCGCCCAGACGGAAAAAGACGCACTTTTATGTTCCGTTAATTGCGAAGCACTACACTAAATCATGCGCGTCCGCGACGTGACTGCGATAGGCTTCGAACACGCCGCGCAGCGCCTGATCCATATTGGTGAGCGGCTTCCAGTCAAGATCTCGCATGGTGTTTTCTATTTTCGGCACACGGTGCTGCATGTCCTGATAGCCGGCGCCGTAATACTCGCCGGACGTGGTTTCCAGCAACTTCACTTTTGCTGCATTGGCGCGGTATTCGGGGTATTCGGCAGCAAGCTTTAGCATCATTTGCGCCAACTCGCGCACCGAGTGATTGTTCGCCGGGTTGCCGATGTTGTAGATGCCGCGCGTCGCTTTCTCATTGTTGTTTTCGATGATCTTCATCAAGGCTGCGATGCCGTCGTCGACATAGGTGAAGGTCCGTTTCTGCGCGCCGCCATCCACCAACTTAATGTCTTCGCCCCGCACAATGTGGCCGAGAAACTGGGTGATCACACGAGAGCTGCCCTCTTTCGCCGTGTGGATGGAATCAAGTCCGCTGCCGATCCAGTTAAACGGCCGGAACAAGGTGTAATCCAATCCTTCCTGTTCGCCGTAGGCGTGGATCACCCGGTCCATCATTTGTTTCGCGCAAGCGTAAATCCAGCGCGGTTTGTTGATCGGTCCATAGACCATGGTCGACGCGTAGGGATCGAACTCAGCGTCGCCGCACATGCCGTACACCTCCGACGTCGACGGAAAAATCACGCGCTTCTTGTGTTTGACGCAGGCGCGGACGATGGCGAGGTTCGCCTCGAAATCCAATTCGAACACCCGTAGCGGCTCTTTCACATACAGCGCCGGTGTGGCGATCGCCACCAGCGGCAGCACCACGTCACATTTGCGCACATGGTATTCGATCCATTCTTTGTTGATGGTGATATCGCCCTCGAAAAAATGAAAGCGATTGCTAGCGACCACGTCGGCGAGGCGATCGTTGCTCATGTCCATGCCGAACACCTGCCAGTTGGTGGCCTGCACAATACGCAAGGACAGATGATGGCCAATAAAACCGTTAACGCCGAGTATCAGAATCTTTTTCACGATTTCCCTAAGTTAAAGCTACCGGCAACATGGCCGGGGTGAGGGCGCGTCCGTTCAACTCGGCATCCAAAATTCTGAGCAAGCCGCCGTCAGCGCAACGGGCGACGATTTGTTTGTCATGCAATATCAAAGTCGGGAGGCCGGGATCCCGGGCAGGCAGCAACAATGTACGCCACAATACCAGACGGCCTAGGGCGGTATCGCTGAACGCGCCGGGATAAGGCCGCGTCACGCCGCGCACCAGATTGTGGATGTCGGAGGTCGGCAATGCCCAATCGATGCGGCCATCCTCCGGCCTGCGTCCACCGAAATATGCGCCTTTGGATAAATCCTGCGCTGTAAAGGTTGCGCGTTTATCTAGCAGCGCAGGTAGGCAGCGACTCAGCGTCATCTCCGCCGCGACGACGACTTTGTCGAACACCTCTCGCGCCGTGTCGTTCGGCAAGATCGGCACGGCAGTCTGATCAACGATGGCGCCGGCGTCCGGCATATCCGCCATGACATGAAGCGTGGCGCCGGTCTCGGTCTCGCCCTTGATTACAGCCCAGTTCACCGGCGCGCGTCCGCGGTACTTGGGCAGCAGCGAGCCGTGCATGTTGTAGGCGCCGCGTAGCGGACTTTGCAGCAATGATGGCGACAACATCCGGCGGTAGTAAAACGAAAATAGAAAGTCCGGCTGCGCCGCGCGCACTCTTTCTACGACTTCATCGCAGTTGGGATCGTCGGGCGTAAGCACAGCCAATCCCAGTTCCGCCGCCAAGTTCTTAACGCTCGCGAACCAAATATTTTCGCCGGGAACGTCTTCGTGCGTCACCACCAGACGAACATCGAAGTCCCGTGACAACAACACCTGCAAACAGCGCACACCGACATTGTGATACGCAAACACAACAGCGCTAGCCATCGTTGGGGTGGTTCTCCAAAATCGCCGCGATTACATAACGCGGCCGATGGCGCACTTCTTGATAGATGCGGCCGATGTACTCACCAAGGAGTCCGATCCCGAACAGCGCGATGCCAATCAGTAAAAAAGCTACTCCGAACAACGTAAACAAGCCTCCTTCTTCCGGGCCGATAATCATCCGGCGCAGGAACATGACCAGCACCAGCAGACCCGACAACACGGAAATGATCATGCCGCCCATGCTGAACAACTGCAACGGCACGATGGAGAAGCCCGTCATCAGATCGAAATTCAAACGGATGAGTCTATACAGCGGATACTTGGTCTCGCCGGCAACACGCTGTTCATGCTTGATTACGATTTCCGTCGGACTCTGCGCAAAAGAATAGCCCAGCGCAGGAACGAAGGTATTCATCTCGCGGCACTGGTTGATGGTATCGACAATGCGCCGACTGTAGGCACGCATCATGGAGCCTTGATCGGTCATTTCGATGTGGGTGATGCGTTTACGAAACTGGTTCATCAGCCGCGAGGCAACCTGCCGCCAAAGCCGGTCTTTACGCTCGTCGCGGATGGAGCCGACATAGTCGTAACCTTGGTCCATTTTCTCTAGGAATTTGCCGATCTCCTCCGGCGGATTTTGCAGGTCGGCATCCAGCGTTAACACACATTGGCCGCGGGCGTGCTCGAAGCCGGCGAGGATAGCGCGATGCTGACCGAAGTTGCCGTTGAACAGAATCACCCGGGTCACGTCCTGGCGCTGCGCGTGCTGATCGGCCAGCAGCGCCGCACTGCGATCGCGAGAGCCGTCGTTCACAAAAATTATTTCGTAGGTCCGCTTGAGTGAATCGAGCGCACGGTAGAGGCGCGCAAACAGCGCGGGAAGCGCCGCCTCTTCGTTATAAAGCGGAATTACCACCGACAGCTGAGGGATGATCACGATCTCAACACTGCTGAAAGTGTGACACACACTCGATCGACGTCGGCAAATTCCATGGTGGGAAAGAGCGGCAGCGTGACGGTGCGATTGCCGATGTCTTCCGCATTGGGAAAATCCCCCGCTTTCCAGCCGCGCGCGCGGTATAGCGTGAAAAGATGCATCGCCGGGTAGTGGACGCCTACGCCGATGCCACGCAGTCTCATGCGCTCGATGAATTCACCACGCGTGATGCGCATGTCCGACAGCGGTAACAGCGGCTGAAACATATGCCAGTTCGACCGTTCGAAATCTTTCGGCGGCAAATCAAATCCCAAGTCATTATCCCAGCGTTCGAAATAGCGACGCGCCAGATCTCGGCGCTTGCTGTTGAATTCGTCGAGCTTCGCCAGTTGCTTGAGGCCGATGACGGCGGCGATGTCGGTCAGATTGGATTTGCCGCCCAGCACGTCCACGTCCATGCCGCCATCGGCCTGACGCGTAACGCCCTGCAGTCGCAGTTTCTCGAACAAGCGTGCTTCCGCTTCGCTATTCATCACCAGACACCCGCCTTCGGCTGTGGTGATATTTTTGTTGGCGTGGAAGCTGAAGGCGATGAGATCGCCCTCGCGGCCGATTTCATGGCCATTCCAATGGGCGCCGATCGACTGCGCCGCGTCTTCGATCACTCGCAGCTTATGTGTCTTCGCGATCGCATAGAGTCGATCGCGATCTACCGGCAGACCCGCCAGATCGACCGGGATAATCGCCCGCGAGCGCGGCGTAATGGCGCGTTCCGCGGCGGCGAGATCGATGTTGCGCGTAGTGGCGTCAACATCCACGAATATTGGCGCCGCGCCGACTTCGAGAATGACATTGGCCGTGGCGACCCACGACAGCGGCGTAGTAATCACTTCGTCGCCGGGCCCGATCCCGCACAAGCGCAGCGCCAATTCCAGCGCGGCGGTAGCGGAGTTCAATGCCCGCACCGGACGGCCGCCGTAGCGTTGCGACAACGCAGCCTCGAAGGTTTTCAGTTTCGGCCCGCTGGTGATCCATCCGGAGCGCAGCACCTCGGCCACCGCCGCGATGGTGGCCTCGTCGAGGGTCGGACGAGTGAACGGGAGAAATTCCATCAACTGCGCGCCACGATGAATACACCGATGCAAATGATGGCGATGCCGATCATGCGCATGGGCGTGACCGCCTCGCCGAACAACCACCACGCCAGTCCGGCATTGACCACATAGCCGATGGAGAGCATGGGATAGGCGATGCTCACGTCGACCCGCGACAGCGCCAAGATCCACACCAACACGCTGACGACGTAGCAACCGAGGCCGCCGATGATGGGCCAATTGGTGATGAGCTTGGCGCCCACCGGCATGACATTGGCGAAGGAAAATTCGAACGCACCGACGTGGCGCGCGCCGGCTTTTAACAGCAGTTGCGCGACGGCGTTCAACAACACACCGGTCAAAACTAGAGCGAATTCGAGCGCTTTCATGGGCGTATTATCGCTTCTCCACCAAAATTCGTCGCGGGGTTCGCGCGATGACCTGCATCGGTAGACGAAGTTCGCCGATCGCTCGCTCATAAGATTCGTGGCTCATCAGTGCGATAGCATGCCGCTCGCGCCGCCATCGCTCGGCGAATTCGGCGATCGTGGGAATATATTTCTCCGGCTCCTGGCGCTGCCCCAACGCGAACTCATCCGCATAGGCAACCAAGGTCACGATGCGATTGAGATAGAACGGAAAGGTTTGATCGTAAGTATTGACGCTGAACACCGCGGTATCCGAGCGCAACGTCGGGCGCAGCAATTTCACCAGTTCATGGGACGAGCGCATGGGCGCGTAAGCCTGATAGCCGAACATGGCGCACACCAGGAATGCGAAGCTGCCGGCCGCGATCAGCGTCACCGTCGGCGTGCGGCGATTCATTGCTGCCATTCGCACCGCCGCCGCGCTTAACAAGCCCGCGACCAGGCTACCCGCCAATAACCACGTGGCCATCGCGCGATAGTGCTCCGGGGAGGATCGCGCTGCGCTGTTTTCCCCGAACACGAACGCCGCCAATGCGAGCACGAACCAGACCACCACCAGCAACAGCCCGTGTATCTGGAGCGTGCCGGGTTCCGCTTTCCCCAGAATTGGCGCGAGCAACAGCACCAGCGGCGGAAACACCGGCAGAATGTAAGCAGGCAGCTTGGAACCGGACAAGCTAAAGAACACGAAAATGAACGCGGCCCAAATCAACAGGAAGCGATTGATCTGAAAGCGCTCGCCAGAAACTGACCAGCCATGGCGCACAGTGGCGGGTAGCCACGAGGTCCACGGCAGGAAACCGAGAATCAAGAGATGCGCGAAGAAGTACCATTTCTCTTCCCGTTGATGCTCGGCCGTCAGAAAGCGCGTGAAGTGTTCGTGGATAAAATAAAACTGCGCCCATTCAGGATTGCGGCCAGCCGCGAGCAGATGCCACGGTAACGCCAATGCGAAAAATATCGCCAGCCCGGCGAGCCACTGCATGCGCCGCCAGGGCGCCCAATCGCGGCACAAGATGCTGTACAACACCAGCACTGAGCCCGGGATGACGATGCCGATCAAGCCTTTGCTCAGCGCGGCGCCCGCCATGGCCGCCCAAGTGAGCCACATGTAGCGATGGGATTCTCGGTCGCTCGCGCCATCGTGCTGGGCGAGCACGAAACCGCATAACAGCAAGGTGAGAAAAAAACTCACGCCCATGTCGAGAGTCACCACATGACTCAAGGCGACGATGAATAGCGTGCTGCCGGCAACGAGCGCTGTGTAGTCGGCAACAGCCATGCCCCACAGGCGCCGGGCGGTATGCCACAGCATCAGCACGGTCAAGAAGCCACTAAGCCCCACCCACAACCGAGCGCTGAAATCATTGACGCCGAACAGGCGAAAAGCGATTGCCGTCGCCCAGTATTGCAGCGGCGGTTTCTCGAAATATTTGAGCCCGTTCAGGCGCGGCGTCACCCAATCGCCCGACAATGCCATCTCGCGGGAAATTTCCGAGTAACGTCCCTCGTCGGGATCGACCAGATCGCGGGCGCCGAGCGTCGCAAACCAAATGATGGCGAACAGCCACCAGAGCAGCGGTCGAATCACGACCATCAATCTCATTTCGGATTCAGAATCATTCTCGAGTGCAAGTTAGCCACCGCGCAATGCGTGGAATTGAATTTAAGTGATGACGGAAACAAAACCGTTAAGTTTGCTGGGGAGGGGCAGTGCCGGTAGAATTATAAGCTTTTCCCCATTTGCCGTGTGCCACCAACCAATACCGGTGCGGCTCGCGGCCGATGCCTTGCCACCAGCCAGTATCCAGGAGCTGGCCTAGGGCCATGCGGATTGGGGCACGGTCAGTTTTTGAAGATAGCTTAAAGCAAAGAAACCCAACGATGGAAGAATTTTCTCGCATCAAGCGCCTGCCTCCCTATGTGTTCAATATTACGGGAGAATTGAAAGCCGCGGCGCGCCAACGCGGGGAAGACGTCATCGATATGAGCATGGGCAATCCTGATCAGCCCACGCCGCCCCATATTGTCGCAAAACTGATCGAGGCGGCCCAGCGTGAAAATACCCACGGTTACTCGCTGTCCAAGGGTATTCCTCGGCTGCGCAAAGCGATTTGCAATTGGTACAAAACGCGTTTCGATGTGGATCTCGATCCAGAGAAGGAAGCCATTATCACCATCGGCTCCAAAGAAGGTCTTGCCCATTTGATGTTGGCGACCTTGGATTCCGACGACGTGGTGCTGGTCCCCAACCCGAGCTACCCGATCCACATCTACGGGCCAATAATTGCCGGCGCAAACATCGTCACCGTTCCGATGGTGCCGGGCGTAGACTTTTTCGAGGAACTGCAAAAGGCGCTGAGGAGTTGTTATCCGAAGCCGAAGATGCTGATCATCAATTTCCCGAGCAATCCGACCGCGCAGTGCGTGGATCTCACCTTCTTCGAACGGGTGGTCGCGATTGCAAAGGAATATGGCATCTATGTCGTGCACGATCTCGCCTACGCCGACATCGTGTTCGACGGCTACCGAGCGCCGTCGATCATGCAAGTGGCGGGCGCCAAAGATGTCGCAGTGGAATTTTTCACCTTATCGAAAAGTTACAGCATGGCGGGTTGGCGAATAGGTTTTATGGTCGGCCAACCCAAGTTAGTCGGCGCGTTGGCGCGCATGAAAAGCTATCATGACTATGGCGCCTTCACGCCGATCCAAGTGGCGTCTATCCTGGCGCTGGAAGGTCCGCAGGACTGTGTCGAAGTGATACGGCGAACCTATCAAAGCCGCCGCGATGTATTGGTGAAAGGCTTGCATAATCTCGGCTGGATGGCGGAAAATCCGAAGGCCAGCATGTACGTATGGGCGAAAATCCCTGAGCAATTCCGCCGGCAAGGCTCGCTGGACTTCGCGAAAAGGATCTTGGCCGAGGCGAAAGTTGCCGTCTCGCCCGGCATTGGCTTCGGTGAACTGGGCGACGATCATGTCAGATTTGCTCTCATCGAGAACGAAAACAGAATTAAACAAGCGGTACGCGGCCTTCGGGACATGTTCAGGAATGAAGGCCCGCTATGAAGCCCATGCAAGTAGGGCTGCTAGGCATCGGCACGGTCGGCGGCGGCACATTCCGAGTCTTGAGCCGCAACCGCCAAGAAATCACCCGCCGCGCCGGCCGTGAAATACGGATCGCCATGGTGGCGGACAAGGCGCTTGATCGTGCCCGAGAACTGGTCGGCAACCAAGCGGAGGTGGTCGACGATGCGATGAAAGTCATCACCAATCCGAACATCGACATCGTGGTCGAGTTGATCGGCGGTTATTCGCCGGCGAAGGAATTCGTGCTCAAGGCCATCGCCAACGGCAAGCATGTCGTCACCGCCAATAAAGCGTTGCTCGCCACTCATGGCAACGAGATATTCGCCGCCGCGCAAAAGGCCGGTGTAATGGTCGCGTTCGAAGCCGCGGTGGCGGGCGGCGTGCCGATCATCAAAGCGCTGCGCGAAGGTCTGACGGCGAACCGCATTGAGTGGATCGCCGGCATCATCAACGGCACCAGCAATTTCATCTTGTCTGAAATGCGCTCAAAGGGCAAAAGTTTTGAAGAAGTGTTGCAGGAAGCGCAGCAACTCGGCTACGCCGAAGCCGATCCGACTTTCGACATCGAAGGCATCGACGCCGCGCATAAACTCACCATCATGTCGGCGCTCGCATTCGGCGTGCCGATGCAGTTCGACAAAGCCTACACCGAAGGCATTTCCAAACTTACCAAGCAGGACATCACGTACGCCGAGCAACTCGGCTATCGCATTAAGTTGCTTGGCCTCACGCGCCGCACCGCCAATGGCATCGAGCTGCGCGTTCATCCGACCCTGATCCCGGCGAAGCGGCTGATCGCCAATGTCGAAGGCGTGATGAACGCGATCCTTGTGAAAGGCGACGCCGTCGGGCCGACCTTGTATTACGGCGCCGGCGCCGGCGCCGAACCGACGGCCTCCGCCGTGGTCGCCGATCTCGTCGACGTCACCCGCATGCACACTGCCGACCCGGAACATCGCGTGCCGCATCTTGCCTTTCAACCCGATGCGTTATCCGACACACCCATCCTGCCGATGGAAGACGTCGAGACGTCTTACTATCTGCGCATGCGGGTATTCGATCGTCCCGGTGTGTTGGCGGATGTTACGCGTATCCTCGCTGACAATCACATTTCCATCGGCGCCATGATTCAAAAAGAGCCGTCGGAAGGCGAGCAGCAAGTAGACATCATCATGCTCACTCATTTGTGCCGAGAAAAAAATATCAACGCCGCAAGGAAAAAAATCGAAGCACTTGACAGCGTAGATGGGAGCATCACCCGCATTCGATTAGAGGAACTGGGTTAAGGAACCTCTAATTAGGTCCCCCGCAGTCGCGCTGAGGTTTGCCGGGCGGCAGGCGCGACGCGTAGAACCCAGTGTGGTTATTACACATAAGCGAGTCGCAACAAAACCTGCCGCCCGGCGGACCCCAGCCCCCGGGTTGGGTCGAGAATGGGCCCCTCGCCTAAGTTGCGCCGCTCGCCAAGGAAACCTACCTTGGCTTCGCGCCTTGCGGTCGACCCGTTCAGGGCCCAACGCGAGTTGCAATCGACGTAATTAGAGGTTTCTCAGTGAGATATATCAGCACCCGCGGCGGCATGGCGCCGCAAAGTTTCTCGCAAATCCTGCTCGGCGGCCTCGCGCCCGATGGCGGATTGACGGTGCCGCAAAAGATCCCGACGGTGAATGCCTCGGAACTCAAGTACTGGCGCGCCTTCGGCTATCGCGAACTGGCGTTTGAAGTGCTCAGCAAGTTTGTCGACGATATCGCCGCAGCGGATCTCACGGCGATGATCGACAAGACCTACACCCGAGCTGTATTCGGCACCGATCAGATCACGCCGGTGACAACCTTAGAAACGGGCATGCATATTCTGGAATGTTCCAACGGCCCGACCTTGGCCTTCAAGGACATTGCCATGCAATTGCTCGGCAATCTGTTCGAGTATGTGCTCGCCAAGGCGGACGAACCGTTGAACATACTCGGAGCAACGTCCGGCGACACGGGCTCCAGCGCGGAGTATGCGATGCGCGGCAAGCGCGGCGTGCGCGTGTTCATGCTCTCGCCGCATCAGCGCATGAGCGCATTCCAAACGGCGCAGATGTTCTCGTTACAGGACGAAAACATCTTCAACATCGCCGTGCGGGGCGTGTTCGACGATTGCCAAGACATCGTCAAAGCCGTGAGCAACGATGCGGCATTCAAGGCAAAGCAAAAAATCGGAACAGTCAATTCCATCAACTGGGCGCGCGTGTGTGCGCAAACGGTTTACTACTTCAAAGCCTACTTCGCTGTCACCCACAGCAATGACGAAAAGATCGATGTCGCCGTGCCGTCCGGCAACTTCGGTAACATCTACGCCGGTTACCTGGCGCGGCGCATGGGTTTGCCGATTCGGCGCTTGATATTGGCGACCAACGAAAACAACGTACTCGACGAATTCTTCAAGACCGGCGTGTATCGGGTTCGCGCTTACAGCCAAGTGGCGCAGACATCCAGCCCTTCGATGGACATTTCTAAAGCCTCGAATTTCGAGCGCTTTATTTTCGAGCTGGTCGGCCGCGATCCGGACGTCGTCAAAGCCTTGTGGAGTCGAGTTGATCGCGAGGGTTTTTTCGATACGCGCGATACGCTAGACTTCGCTCGTATCGCTCGATCGGGTTTTCTCTCAGGTTCCAGCACCCATCAAGATCGAATCGACACGATACGCGAAATCTATCGTCGCCACGGCGTGATCGTCGATACCCACACCGCCGACGGCATCAAAGTCGGCTTGAGCCATCGTGAGATCGGCGTTCCGCTGGTCTGTTTGGAAACTGCGTAGCCTGCCAAGTTTCCCGACACCATTGTGGAGGCACTCGGTTTCGAAGCGCCGCGTCCCGCCGGATTCGACGAACTGGAAAAGCTGCCGCAACGGTTCGAGGTCATGGATGCGAGTGTCGATGCGGTGAAGCACTTTATTGCCACGCACACGGGACTATAAATTACTATGGAAATCGTAAAAATTACAGCCACCGGCGGCCAGGTTATCGAAGCGGAATGGTTGCTGCGCGCAGAAATAGTACATCGGCAGTTGCGGCCGCAATTACCGGCGGACTATGCCAAACGCATGGCGGAAATTTTCGCAACCGGAGTCGAAATGTGGGTCGCCGCGGACGGCGCAAAGGTTGCGGGCATCGCCGTGTTTCGCTGCATAGAGAACACGCATGCGGGCCGTAAGCTTTACGTCGACGACCTTGTCACCGACGAAACACAACGCTCGAAAGGCGTTGGAAAATTATTGCTCGATGGCCTTACGCAGGAAGCGCGCCGGGGTGGCTGTCAATCCCTTGAGCTCGATTCCGGCACCCAACGCACCGACGCCCATCGCTTTTATTTTCGCGAGCACATGGCGATACGCGTGTTCGGATTTACCAAGCCGCTCGTTTCATCCTGAGCGTAATGAAATATCTGCTTTCGTCGGTGCACTGCGATCGCAAAAAATGCAGACTCTACGTTGCAGATTTTACCCTCGAGTGCAACGAAGGGCTCCTCGGATTGACAAGTTGCTCGTGTCATCCGGACCGCAGGGAAGGATCTGCTTTCCTCAGCTCACTGAACTGCCAAAAAGCAGATTCTTGGTCGCGCGCTCCTGAGAATGACGAGTTTCGACAAAAGGAATTCCGTAATGACGCTACAACAATTACTGGGCATCGAGCTGCCCATCATCCAAGCCCCCATGGCCGGCGCCCAAGCAAGCGCCATGGCGATCGCCGTATCGAATGCCGGCGGACTCGGTTCCCTTCCCTGCGCCATGCTCACCGCCGCGGGTCTGCGCAACGAATTTCGCTTAATCGCGAGCCAAACAAATAAACCCATTAACGTCAATTTCTTTTGCCACACCCCGGCGGTTGTCGATGCGGCGCGCGAAGCCGTCTGGCGCGAGAAGCTGGCGCCGTTTTACGCGGAATTCGGCATTGATCCCGCGACGATTCCTTCCGGCCCAGGCCGCGCCGCTTTCAACGACGAGATGGCCGACGCGCTCGAAGAATTCAAACCGCAGGTCGTGAGTTTTCATTTCGGCTTACCGCCCGACCACTTGCTCGACCGTGTAAAACGCATAGGCGCCAAGGTTTTTTCCTCGGCAACGACGGTCGCGGAAGCGTTGTGGCTGGAAGCCAAAGGCGTCGACGCCGTGATTGCCCAAGGCTTGGAAGCCGGCGGCCATCGCGGCATTTTTCTTTCTGACGATCTCACTACGCAAGTCGGCACCCTATCGCTGCTTCCGCAAATCGTGCGCGCCGTAAAAATTCCTGTCATCGCCGCCGGGGGCATCGCCGACGCTGCAGGCGTGAAAGCAGCGATGTCCTTAGGCGCCGGGGGGGTACAAATCGGCACCGCGTATTTGCTCTGCCCGGAAGCAAATACCAGCTCTATCCATCGCGCGGCGCTAAAAAGCGAAGCTGCCAGCCACACCGCGCTCACCAATATTTTTACCGGCCGGCCGGCGCGTGGCATCGTGAACCGCGTGATGAGAACCCTTGGCCCGATCAATCCGGCTGCACCAGAGTTTCCCCTCGCCACGTCGGCGATCGCGCCGCTGCGCGCGAAAGCGGAAGCGCAAGGCTCCGGCAATTTCTCGCCGCTGTGGTCTGGGCAAAATGCGACGGGATGCAAGGAAACCGGCGCGGGAGAATTGACGCGCGAACTTGCGCGTCTCATTTTCGCTTGACCCAACGTGCCAGGAGCCGCGCGGGCATTGGCTCCTGTCGATGCACTCCTCGTGATCCGCTCTGGGATTACCTGTCATCCGCGCAGCCCTTGCGAGTTAGGAATTTGTCGCGATAGTTTCGGTCTGCACTTCAAACAAGCGCCGGTACTGACCGTCTGGCCGCACCATGAGTTCGGCGTGGGTACCCTGTTCGACCACGCGGCCGTGATCGAACACGAGAATACGGTCGAGCCGCTGAACGGTCGACAAACGATGGGCAATGACTAGGGTCGTACGTCCTTTAGTGAGCCGGTCGAGCGCGTCGCGAATCAATGCCTCGGACACGGAATCGAGGCTTGACGTGGCTTCGTCGAGAATTAAGATCGGCGTGCCGGCAAGGATCGCGCGCGCGATGGCGACCCGCTGACGCTCACCGCCGGAGAGTTTGATGCCGCGCTCGCCGACCAGGGTTTCATAACGTAACGGCAAGCGGTCGATAAATTCGTGGGCGTGGGCGAGTTCCGCCGATTTTTCGATCTGTTCGTAGTCCGCGTCAGGGCGGCCGTAGGAAATATTCTCGGCGAGCGAGCGGTGGAATAGCACCGCCTCTTGCGGCACCAGCCCGATCGCTTGGCGCAAGCTTTCTTGGGTGAACTGGGCGATATCCTGGCCATCGATCAGTATGCGTCCGCCGTCGAGATTGTAGAGGCGCTGGATGAGTTTCACGAAAGTGCTCTTGCCGCTGCCGGAATGGCCTACCAGGCCGACCCGCTCGCCGGGGCGAATAGTGATCGACAAACCGTTGTACAGCGGCTCCCGCTGGCCAACGTAGCGAAACGTGACGTTATCGAATTCGATGCCGCCGCGCGGGACCTTCAAAGCGGTCGCGCCGGTGCGATCGCGCACGTCCGATTGCGTCGCGCGGAACGTCACCACGTCCTCCATCTCGTTCACGGATTTTTGCAGGTTGCGCACATGTTGGCCGACGTCGCGCAGATATCCGTTGATCAGGAATTGGCTGGAGACGAGGTAAGCGATATCGCCCGCCGAGGCGCGGCCGTTGAACCACAGCCATAGGCCGCAGCCGAGCAGCGCGCCTTGCAGCAACCACAGTATCGTCGACTGGACGAGTCCCGTGTCGACACTACGGTTCCACGCCAGCAGCGAGCGGCTGCGCCACGTCTCGGCAATGTCACCGAACGTCCCCTGCTCCCGCGCTTCCGCACCGAACGCTTTCACCACTGCATTCGCGCCGATGGTATCGGCAAGATAACCGCCGATGCGCGAATCCGATTCCTGGGCGATGCGAGCCGCGGGTGCGACCCAACCCACCGAAAGCCACACGCTGACACAGATGAAAATAGCGATGCCGATTCCCACCACCACACCCAACACCGGCCAGCGCCACGCGAACAGAGCGGTAACGCCGAACGCCACCACCAGCGCCGGTATCAAGCCAAACATTAAGGTGTCGCCGAAGGAATCGAACGCCCACATACCGCGTGTAATCTTGCGCACCGTGGCGCCGGCAAAGGCATTCGCGTGCCAATCGGCGGAGAAGCGTTGCACTGCGGCAAAGCCGTCGTATACGATTTGACGTAATGCGTGACTCGCGAGCCGGTTCCACAGCCGCAAATGCACGTATCGGATCAACGGCACCAATGCCGCCAACAGCAAAAATAAAGAGAGCGCGAGGATAGCCGGTTGCGTTCCCTCATCGCGCGTTTTGGCGGCGGCCTCCACCAACTGGCCGGCGGCAATCGGCACCGTGACATCGACAAGCGTCGAACCGATCCGAGTAGCCAACACCGCCGCGAGTGCAAAAGGCCGGCGTTGCCAGTAATCCCAAGCAAACCGAAACGCCGATGAGTAGACCGACCACAACATTTTTTTATAAGCGAATGCGAATGGCGAACATCGTTGAACAAGAACGCTGCCGACTAACCGGCTGCTTCACCGAATTTTCTAATCCATTGGCGTCATTTAAGAATCCTGCGACGACGCCGAAGCGTCCAAAATTCAGACCGCAATCAAATCGCTATTGTTTGGTCGCAGGCTCCGGGCCAGCCGGTTGTTCCGGCTCGTCCAGCTCCTCCAAATCAAAATCGTCATCGTCCATTTTCTTTGGCGGATTGCCATCGTAGATTAAGACCTCGCGCCGCTGCAAATAGCTATCGCGCAGAAACGAATAACGATCGATGGCGCCGGCTTCATCGAGCACTCTTTCCGTGCCCAACAAATTGGCCCGCAGATTCAAGTTGTCGAGCACAAACAGTCCGCTGCTAAGCCGGGTATTATCGATATAACTGGTTGGCGTAAGCAGCGTGTCCACCCCGCGCCCAAGGGCATCGCGGGTGCTGCTCGGTCCGAGCAGCGGCAACATCCAATAAGGTCCCGGACCCATGCCCCACACGCCCATTGTCTGGCCAAAATCCTCGTTGCGCTTAGGGTTGCCCGCGGCGCCGGCGACATCGATTATTCCGCCGAGACCAAATGTGGTGTTGATGATGACTCTCCCGGCGTCGGCGACGGCGCGCTGACCTTTGCCCTGAAACAAGTCGTTGAAAAAAACGTTGACGTCGTAAATGTTGCTGAAAAAGTTCGTGACGCCGGTGCGTACAATTTTCGGCGTCACGAATCGGTAGGCTTGCGCTGCGGGCTTGAACACGGCTTTGTCCGCGGCGTCGTTGAACTTGAACACCGCTCGGTTCATGGACTCCCAGGGATCGCGCGGGTCTCGCTCAGCCGGCACGATGGCGCATCCGGAAAACAACGCGGAAAACAGTAGCGCGGTGAAAATGGTCGGCGTCGTGTCGTTGAATAGCTTCATGAACGTCCTTAATTTTGTTTCGGGAAGAATAAAAGAGCCTTTTATTTCGAATTCATGGTGAAGCGCATGGACAAATCGATCGCCTTGATATTTTTGGTCAGAGCACCGATGGAAATGCGGTCGACACCGGTTTCGGCGATCGCTCGCACCTTGGCCAGGTTTATGCCCCCGGATGCTTCCAGTTTCGCACGGCCCCGATTCAGCGTCACCGCTTCGCGCATGCGCTCAAGATCGAAATTATCGAGTAGGATCATGGTTGCGTTGGCATCCAGGGCATCGCGCAATTGATTCAACGTTTCGACTTCGATCTGGATGGGCACACCCGGCGGAGTGTTTTCTTGTGCGAAACGCAAAACTTGCTTGACCCCGCCCGCCGCCACGATGTGATTCTCCTTGATGAGCACGCCGTCGTAAAGACCAAGGCGATGGTTGGCGCCGCCGCCGACTTCTACGGCGTATTTCTGCGCAAGGCGAAGTCCCGGCAAAGTCTTGCGCGTATCGACGATGACGGCGTTGGTGCTTTTGATAGCGTCGACATAGCGCCGGGTAACGGTAGCGGTCGCAGATAAGGTCTGCAAAAAATTAAGCGCCGTGCGCTCGCCAGTCAACAAAGCACGTGCAGGCCCCTCGACGGAGAACAAGGTCTGGCTTGGCTCGGCGGGCATACCGTCGTGCAAGCGCCATTCGACACGCACTTTCGGGTCGATGTGCCGGAATACCGCATCCACCCACGTCTGCCCGCATAGCACCATAGATTCCCGGGTAATCACAATGGCGCGGCCTTGCCAATCGGCAGCAATCAACGCGGCGGTCAAATCGCCGGCGCCGATGTCCTCGGTAAGCGCGGTCTTCACTAGTGTGTCTATTGTCTCTTGCAGCAAAGCCATTCTCATTGGAACTGTCAAACCCTAACCTAACCGAAAATGGCTTGAATTTCCAGAACTTGTTCCCAATTTGACGGGTAACAGAAATTTTTGGGGACACCATGCGCTTCGACAAAATGACGACCAAATTTCAGCAGGCGTTTGCTGACGCGCAAAGTCTGGCTTTGGGCAGCGATCACGCCTATATCGAGCCGCAGCATTTACTGCTCGCGCTGATCAACCAGTCGGATGGTAGCACGTCGTCCCTACTCTCCCGCGCCGGCGTCGCCGTGCCCGCTCTTAAGAATTCGCTCAACCAGTCGATCGAACGCATGGCGAAAGTCGAAGGCAGCAGCGGCGAAGTGAATGTTTCGCGCGAACTTAACAATCTGCTCAACGTTACGGACAAGGAAACGCAAAAACGAGGCGATCAATTCATCGCCTCGGAAATGTTTTTGCTGGCCCTCGCGCAAGACAAGAGCGACACCGGACGCTTGCTAAAACAACACGGCTTGACCAAAGAGCATTTGGAACAGGCCGTCGCCGCCGTGCGCGGCAGCGACAACGTCAACAGCCAAGAAGCAGAAGGCGCGCGCGAGGCGCTGAAAAAATACACTATCGACGTGACGGAACGGGCACAGCAAGGCAAACTCGACCCCGTCATCGGCCGCGACGACGAAATTCGCCGCACTATGCAGATTTTGCAGCGCCGCACAAAAAATAATCCGGTGCTGATCGGCGAGCCGGGGGTGGGCAAGACCGCCATCGTCGAAGGTTTGGCGCAGCGCATCATCGACGGCGAAGTGCCGGAAACGCTGAAGGGTAAGCGCGTGTTGTCGTTGGACATGGCGCAGTTGTTGGCCGGCGCGAAATATCGCGGTGAATTCGAAGAACGGCTCAAAGCCGTGCTGAAAGAAATCGCACAGGACGAAGGCAAAACCATCGTCTTTATCGACGAGATCCACACTATGGTGGGCGCGGGTAAAGCCGAAGGCGCCATCGACGCGGGCAACATGCTGAAACCGGCGCTGGCGCGCGGCGAATTGCATTGCATCGGCGCGACCACCTTGGACGAGTATCGAAAATACGTCGAGAAAGATGCGGCGCTCGAGCGGCGCTTCCAGAAGGTGCTGGTCGACGAGCCGAGCGTTGAAGCCACCATCGCCATTCTGCGCGGTTTGCAGGAAAAATATGAACTGCATCACGGCGTCGACATTACCGATCCGGCCATCGTCGCAGCCGCAGAGTTGTCGCACCGCTATATCACCGACCGCTTCTTGCCGGACAAAGCGATCGACTTGATCGATGAAGCCGCCGCCCGCATCAAAATGGAAATCGATTCCAAGCCGGAGGAAATGGACCGGCTCGACCGGCGTCTGATCCAGCTCAAGATCGAACGCGAAGCGGTAAAAAGAGAGAAAGACGAAGCATCGCGGAAACGTTTTAGCCTCATCGAGGGCGAAATCGCGAAACTGGGAAAAGATTATTCCGATCTGGAAGATATTTGGAAAGCGGAGAAAGCGCAAGTCCAGGGTAGCGCCCACGTAAAAGAGGAGATCGATCGTGCTCGCGCCGAGATCGTCAAGCTGCAACGGGAAGGCAAGCTCGACAAGGTCGCGGAATTGCAGTACGGCAAATTGCCACAGCTTGAAGCCCAGTTG
>JALYOK010000496.1 GCA_030856925.1 Pseudomonadota bacterium | reverse complement strand
ACAGCCGTTGTTCGAGAAGCATCCGGAACATCCGGGCGCCGCGCATTACTTGATCCATGGCTACGACTACACCGAGCTGGTGCAGCGCGGTTTACCGGCCGCGCGGCGCTATGCGGCGATCGCTCCTTCGGCGCCTCATGCGCTACACATGCCGGCGCATATTTTCTCGCGTCTTGGCATGTGGGAGGAGTCGATTAAGACCAATCGCGCTTCGGCTAGGGCGGCCCGCAAGGAGCTGAACGACACTAGCATGACGATCGGCTCGTACAACGCGTTGCATGCGATGGATTACATGATGTATGCGCATTTACAACTGGGCCAAGACGTGGCGGCGCGCAAACTCCTCGACGAAATCGCTGCCCTGCAACGCATAGACATCGGTAATTTCCCCGGCGCATATGCGCTGGCGGCAATGCCGGCGCGTTATGCGCTGGAGCATCACGACTGGAAAACTGCGGCGAGCCTAAGACTACATCCCGAGAGTTTGCCGTGGCAGCAGTTCCCCCAGTGCGAAGCGATCGCCGTCTATGCGCGCGCTCTCGGTAAAGCACGCTCTGGCGATCCGGGCGGCGCAACGCAAGAGCTAACGCGCCTACGTGAGTTGCGCGAAACAATGCTTAAGAACAAGACCCCTTACTGGCCGCAACAGACGGAAATTCAAATTACCGCCGTAGCCGCATGGCTCGCGCTAGCCGAAAACAATGGCGACGAGGCCTTGCGCTTTATGCGTGCCGCAGTCGAACTCGAAGGGTCGACCGACAAACATCCGGTCACGCCGGGGCCGTTGACTCCGACGCGTGAGCAACTGGCCGATATGCTGCTCGCGCTTGGCAAGCCGGCCGAGGCATTGATTGAATATGAACAGGTGCACGCCACCGAACCGAATCGCCTCCGAGCAATTTACGGCGCTGCGCGCGCGGCGGAGGCGAACGGCGATCAAGAAAAGTCGCGCAACTACGATCGACAACTGCTGAAGTTGACGGCAAAAAGCGATTCTGACCGACCGGAAATTTTGCGCGCAAAAAATGGAGAATGAGAGCGAATGTTTGCGCTCGCGGGGCGCGGTTCGTCGATCGGCTGCCGAATGGCTTGCTGGAAGATGTGATTGCTAGTTTTTCGATGATCGAAGCGCGGATGGCGGCGTAGTGGTCACGGAGTCGCTTAGGTTAACCCTGCCGCCACGATAGTCTGTAGTGACACTTTCCCTACGAACACTAGCGGGCCATTGACCGCAACGTGCGTCGAACGGCGAGCCCGGCGCTGATCATCGCCAGTACGACCAGCCCCAGGATCATCATCGCGCCCAAATTCATGTCCGGATTTCGAAAATAAAATTCACCTGCGTAAAGTTTGACCAACGGCGCGGTAGCTTGGTTGAGTCCATAGATGCCGAGCGCGACGAGCCCCAGCGCTAATAAGCCGCCGAGCGCCGCTTGCATTATGCCGAAGTAGAGAAACGGCCGGCGGACGAAACTGGGCGTTGCGCCGATTAAACGGCTCACTTCGATTTCTTCGCGCTGGTTAAGGATTTGCAGCCGTACGGTGTTCGCCATGACAAAGATCAGGGCGAGTCCCAATACCAGCGTCAGAAAAAATACTGCGCGTTTTCCGAACTCGACGAAGGCGCTCAGTTTGCGCGCCCAATCGGAATCCAATTCGACCACGTCCACTTCTGCCCACGACTGAATTGTTTGCTTGAGATCGTTGAGTGCCACGGATTCGATCAGTTTGGGCGTGATGACAAAGGCGTGGGGTAACGGATTTTGCTCCAGCGTTTTGGCGACATCGGCTATTCCTGCGGATTCCAGTTCCGCCAGCGCGGCGTCTTTAGAAACAAAGCGGGAATTCGCGATATTTGCCGTCGCGCTCAAGCGTTCTTTCAGCGCCGCGACTTCGGGCTCGCTCGCTGTGGTTTTGAGATAGACACTGAGCTTGGGCTCGGGATCCAGTTTGCCCGCGAGGCTGGCAATGTTGTTCACGACCAGGCAGGCGAACGCCGGTAAACTCGCAACGAGCCCGATCACCAGAATCGTGAACAATGAACTGATGGGATGCGCGAACAATCGCCGCCCGGCGATTTGCAGCGCATGCAAATGCTGATTCAACCAAGCGCTCACGGCGCGAGCCTGCCCTGGTCCAGATGCACAATGCGCGGCTTCAAACGCTCGATATGAGTGTGATCATGAGTGGATACCAGCACGGTGGTGCCGACTTGATTGAAGGAGTGAAACAATTCGAAGATCGCCGCGCCGTGGTCCGCATCGAGGTTACCCGTCGGCTCGTCAGCGATCAGCATGGTCGGCCGATTGACGATGGCGCGCGCGATGCACAGGCGTTGTTGTTCGCCGCCCGACAGCGCGATCGGATAGGCCTTTTCGCGATCGAGCAGACCGACTTTGTCGAGCGCGGCGCGCACGCGCCGCACCATGTCTGCCGGTTTGTAGCCATTGATGTAAAGCGGCAGTATCACATTGTCAAACACCGTGCGGTCGAATAGCAGCTTGTGATCCTGAAATACCAAGCCGATATTCCGCCGCAACACCGCCAGCCCGGCCGCGCGCAAGCGGCTCAAGTTTTGTTTGCTGATTTCGACACTTCCGCTGCTTGGCAATTCGATGCCAGCGATAAGTTTTAACAGCGTGCTTTTTCCCGCTCCGGAATGTCCGGTTAAGAACACCATTTCGCCTTGGGCGATGTGTAAGCTGACGTTCTTGAGCGCCT
>JALYOK010000493.1 GCA_030856925.1 Pseudomonadota bacterium | reverse complement strand
GGAGTGGATCGCGAAGGAACTCGATATCAAGGTAAATGACCGGCTAACCTTTAACGTTGCCGGCACAAAAGTCAGCGCTCGCGTCAGTAACTTACGCAAAGTCGATTGGGATTCCTTCAAAGTGAATTTTTACGTTATTGCCAGCCCGGGATTGCTGGAGACGATGCCCGCCAGCTTTGTGACGAGTTTCTATTTGGGTTCGAGTCAAGAAAAACTATTGAATGATTTGGTGCGCGCGTTTCCGAATGTGTCGGTGATCGACGTCGCCGCCATCATGACGCGGTTTCGCGCCATGACCGAGCAAGTCGCCAAGGCGGTGCAGTTCGTTTTCATGTTTACTGTGTTGGCCGGGCTGGTAGTGCTGTATGCGGCGATCGGCACGACTCTGGATGAGCGCATTTTCGAGAGCGCCATCATGCGAACCATAGGCGCGCGAAGGAGGCAATTACAGATCGCACAATTGGCGGAGTTCAGCGCACTCGGGCTGGCGTCGGGATTGCTCGGCGGCATCGGCGCAACGGTGCTCGCCTATGCGATGAGTGAGAAAGTATTGAATCTCCCGTTTACTTTCAATCCGTGGATTATTTTGCTGGGCGCGGTGGGAGGCACGGTCGGCATCAGCCTTGCCGGCATGCTAGGCATGCGCGGCACTCTCAATCGGCCACCGCTGGAAGTGATTCGGGCGCTTTCGTAGGTGTCTTACCGTAAAAGTAGTGCTCGGAGAGCCGCGCCATTACGAGGTAGTACTAGGCTAGCCACTGGCCTCGGGCCATTGGCTCCCAGGCCGCTCGTTAAGGCAATTCGCGCGCTTACGATGCGCTAGACCGCGTCGACCGGCGCGGCGCTCTCGGATCGCGCTTCTTGTTGCTGTTGCAGAGTCCACATGCGGGTGTATGCGCCGCCCTGCGCTAACAGTTCGCGATGGGTGCCGCGTTCGACGATGCGGCCATGATCCATGACCAGGATCTGATCGGCGTCGACGATCGTTGATAGTCGATGAGCGATTACTAAGGTCGTGCGGTCGCGCGAGATTTCTCGCAGTTCCCCTTGAATGATTTTCTCGGTTTTTGAATCGAGCGCCGAGGTCGCTTCGTCGAACACCAAGATGCTCGGATTCTTGAGTATGGTGCGAGCGATGGCTACGCGCTGTTTTTCGCCGCCGGATAATTTCAAGCCGCGCTCACCCACCATGCTGTCGTATTTGTCGGGCAGGGTCTCGATGAAATCGTGGATGTGCGCATGCTTTGCCGCTTGGATGATTTGTTCGCGCTTGGCATCGGGTTTGCCGTAGGCGATGTTGTAGTAAATCGTGTCGTTGAATAATACCGTGTCCTGCGGCACGATACCGATGGCGCGGCGCAGGCTTTTCTGCGTGACGTGGCGAATGTCTTGGCCGTCGATGGAAATGCCGCCGCCACTAACTTCATAGAAACGGAATAGCAGGCGCGACAGCGTGGATTTCCCGGCGCCGCTCGAACCCACCACCGCCACTTTGCTCCCAGGCGCCATCTGAAAATCCACATCGCGCAGGATCTGCCGCCGTTGATCGTAGGCGAAGTCCACATGCTCGAAGCGCACCGCGCCGCTCATAACGACGAGTTCCTTGGCATTCGGGGCGTCTTGAATTTCTGCATTGACCTGCAGCAAGGTGAACATCTTGTCCATATCGACCAGCGCCTGCTTGATTTCGCGATAAATCATGCCCAAAAAATTTAGCGGAATATAAAGCTGGATGAGCAAGGTGTTGACCAGCACCAAATCGCCCAAAGTCAACGTGCCCTGGGCGACGCCGCTAGAGGCGCGGTACATGATCAAGGTCAAGCCGGATGCGATCAACAGGCTCTGGGTGATGTTGAGTCCGGACAACGAGGTGGCGCTGCGTACCGATGCCTGTTCCCAGCGCTGGAGATTTTCGTCGTAGCGCTTGACCTCGAATTCCTCGTTGCCGAAATACTTCACGGTTTCGTAGTTCAATAAACTATCGATGGCTTTGGTATTGGCGCGGGAATCCATTTCATTCATGGTGCGGCGGAACTTGGTGCGCCACTCAGTGATGACAATGGTCGAAGTGATGTAGGTGATCAATGTGCCGAGGGTGATGATGGCGAACCAGATGTCGTACTTCGTCACCATGATGATGCCGACCAAGGTCATCTCGAGCAAGGTCGGCAGAATGCTGAAGATGGCGAATCGCAGCAGCGTCTCGATGCCGCGCGAACCGCGCTCGATATCGCGCGTCATGCCGCCGGTCTGGCGATCTAAGTGAAAACGCAGGCTCAATGCGTGCAAATGCTGGAACACTTCCAGCGCCACGCGGCGAATCGCTCGTTGCGCAACCTTGGCGAACACGGTGTCGCGTAGTTCCGTGAACAATGTCGTCGAAAATCGCAGCAGGCCGTAACCGATCAGCAAGAACACCGGCACGATCAGCATCGCTTTGGTCTGATCCAACGTATCTACAATTTGCTTGAGGATCAGCGGCACGCCGACGTTTGCGAGCTTGGCAATCACCAAGCACAGCAGGGCAAGTAACACTCGCCCACGGAAATCCCATAGATAGGGAAACAGCGAACGCAAAACGGCAAATCCACCGGGAGTCGAGTTGGATGAAGGCGTCGGCAAAACGGAGGAATGCGAACGGGCGTGATCGCGCATGGTGCGATTCTACATGGCGGCGGCGGCAAGCGAAAACAAGGACGAAGGGTTGTGGAGTGTATCTACACGCGCAGCGGTTTTTCAAGACGGCCGTATCGTATTCCCGAATCTCTCGGTCGGCCGGGCGAGCTATACTGTAGACGTTCTGATGTATAACCGCTTTAGATATATGGACCCGGAACTATCGAGATCATGTATAAAAGCATGCGTGCCGTTCGCAGGTCGCTAAGATTCATCCGAGTCGCGAGGAAACTAGATGGAACAGCAGACATTTGGATTTGTCGGTGTTGGGCGCATGGGCGCGCTGATGACCCCCCGACTGCTTAATGCCGGCCATGGCGTGCACGTCTTTGATATCAGTAACGATGCGATGGCCGCGATGGAAATGCTCGGTGCGAAACCCGCGGCTTCGATTGCCGAACTTGCGGACATGGCCGAAACGATTTTCTTTAGCTTGCCGAATCCGGAAATTGTGCAGCGCGCCGCGCTGGGCAATGATGGCCTGCTCGAAGGGAAAAAAGTTAGACGCGTAGTCGATTTCTCCACCATCGGACCGCGAATGGCAGGAATCGTCGCTGCGGCGCTGGCCGGAAAAGATATTACTTATGTCGACGCACCCGTAAGCGGCGGGCTCAAAGGCGCCCGCGAAGGCACGCTAGCGGTGATGGTCGCATGTCCGAAGGCGGTGTTCGCCGAGCTCGAGCCGGTGCTCAAGATCTTCGGCAGGCCGTTCCATCTAGGCGAGACGGCCGGCCAGGCGCAGACCATGAAGCTCGCCAACAATCTTCTCGCCGCCGCCGCCGTCGCGCTGTCTTCCGAAGCCATGGTGATGGGCGTCAAAGCCGGACTCGATCCTAAGGTCATGCTTGACGTGTTGAATACCAGCACCGGACGCAACAGCGCGACCCTGGACAAATTCCCTCGTTCTATTTTGCCGGGCACCTTCGATCATGGCTTCGCGACAGGTTTGTCTTACAAGGACGTGAATTGTGCATCGACGAAGCGGAAGCGATGGGTGTGCCGATGGTGTGCGGTGCGGCGGTGCGGCAGATGCTGGCAGTCACCAATGCAATGTACGGACCGGATTCGGATTTTACGTCTATGTGCCGGGTAGTCGAATCGTGGGCCGGCGTGGAAGTACGCGGCTGAACACCCTCATTCAGTTGCACCAAA